>JABDIQ010000231.1 GCA_013003655.1 Winogradskyella sp.
GTTTGTGCATCGCTTAGATAACCTACTGTTAATAGTAAAAGAAAGGAAATGAGTCTTTGGAACATTTTTAAAGAAATTAGAGCCTTGAAAATTAAGAATTTTTTAATAAAAACGTGGTTACTTCATCAATGGAATAGGTATTTCAACGGTTTTATAACCAATATTACTTCAATATTAAAAGTCTTCACTATTTGATGCTGTTTTTATTACTTATCTTTGCCTTTTAGTAGGATTTAGAAAATATAGCCTAAACGCATGAAAATTGACAATAAATTTAATGATATAGACGCTGTTGGTGACGATCACGTTTCATCATCAAGTGAAACTCCTATACGCAAAGATGCTTTCGTTTTATCTGATGAGGATAAAATTGATATTATAAGAGATGATATTAGACATATTATGGAAACTTTAGGACTAGATTTAAAAGATGATAGTCTTAAGGGTACACCTAATAGGGTTGCTAAAATGTTTGTAAAAGAAATCTTTGGAGGGTTAAGACCAGACAAACGGCCTGTTGCATCAACCTTTGAAAACAAGTATAAATATGGAGAAATGCTTGTTGAAAAAAACATCACTGTTTATTCAACATGTGAGCATCATTTATTGCCTATTGTGGGTAAAGCTCACATCGCTTACATATCTAATGGAACTGTAGTCGGTTTATCAAAAATGAATCGTATTGTTGACTACTTCGCAAGACGCCCTCAAGTTCAAGAACGCTTAACCATACAGATCGTAAAAGAACTACAGCGCATATTAAATACGGAAAGTGTTGCCTGTGTAATAGACGCTAAACATTTGTGTGTAAATTCTAGAGGTATCAGAGATACAGAAAGCAGTACTGTGACTTCAGAATTTGGCGGTAAATTCAAGGAAAAAGAAGTACGAAGAGAGTTTTTGGATTATATACAGTTAGATACACACTTTTAAGGTTCAATTCAAATAAATTAAATGTTGCTTAACTTATTCTAGAGATTACACATGCCACTATACAATTCACAACAAATTAAAATCTACAATTCGTTATCTGCTGAAAAAGAAATTTTTAAACCAATAACTGAAGGTTATGTAGGCATGTATGTATGCGGGCCGACTGTATATAGCAATGTTCATTTAGGAAATGTTAGAACTTTCATGTCTTTTGATGTTATTTATAGATATCTTAAACATTTAGGTTTCAAGATAAGGTATGTGAGAAACATTACTGACGCAGGGCATTTGGAAAACGATGCCGATGAAGGTGAAGATAGAATAGCTAAAAAAGCAAGACTAGAAGCTATAGAGCCAATGGAAATTGTTCAGCGGTATACTGTAGATTTTCATAACATCTTAAATACTTTTAATAATCTACCGCCTAGTATAGAACCAACGGCCACTGGACACATCATAGAACAAATTGAAATTATTAAAACTATTATTGATAACGGTTTTGCCTATGTGGTAAACGGATCGGTCTATTTTGACGTGTTGAAGTATAATGAAGTTAAGCCTTACGGCATATTGAGTAAGCGAAAAATTGAAGATCTTATTCATAACACCAGACAACTAGATGGGCAGTCTGATAAGAAAAACCCACAAGATTTTGCCTTATGGAAAAGAGCCGAACCTCAACATATTATGCGTTGGCCATCACCATGGAGCGACGGTTTTCCTGGTTGGCATTTAGAATGTACTGCTATGAGTACCAAATACTTGGGACAGCAATTCGACATACATGGAGGTGGCATGGATCTTAAATTTCCTCATCACGAATGTGAAATTGCACAAGCCGAAGCAAGTAATGGTGAATCTCCTGTAAAGTACTGGATGCACGCCAATATGCTCATTATGAATGGCAAGAAAATGGCAAAATCCACTGGTAATTTCATTTTACCAAATGAAATTTTCTCAGGTGATAATAAAAACATTAGTAAAGCTTATTCACCTAGTGTAGCTCGCTTTTTTATGATGCAAGCACATTATAGAAGTGTTCTTGATTTTACGGATGCCGGATTACAAGCCAGTGAAAAAGGGTTTAATCGTTTAATGGAAGCCATTAATGATATTGATAATGCTCCTGTTAGTAGTCAATCTTCCATAGATGTTAACGGTTGGAAACAGACGTGCTACGATGCTATGAATGATGATTTTAACACGTCTATTTTAATTGCACAATTATTTGAAGCTGTAAAATACATCAATCAGCTAAAAGATGGCACTGAATCAATTAGCAAAAACGATCTTAGTATTTTAAAAGATACATTCCATATTTTTATTTTTGAAGTACTTGGTTTAGAGAGCAGTTCAAAAACCGAAACGAGCACAGATAAATTATCGGGCGCTGTTGAACTACTTATAAAGCTGAGACGTGAAGCTAGAATAAATAAAGATTTTGCACTTTCTGATAAGATAAGAGATGAACTTGCTGCCATTGGTATACAACTAAAAGACGGCAAAGAAGGAACGACATATACCACAAATTAGTAGTGAAAAAGATTTTAATATACCCGTTTTTATTACTTATTAAAATCTATCAACTTTTTATTTCTCCAATTACACCAGCTACTTGCAGATATCAACCTACGTGTTCGCATTACGCGAAAGAATCACTAAATAAACACGGTTTATTCCATGGTGGCAAGTTAGCTATAAAGCGAATATTTAGTTGTCATCCTTGGGGAGGAAGCGGCTACGACCCTGTCCCATAACGTAGTCTATTAATATAAGCCGGAAGTATTAATCGTTACTCTTCAAAATACTATATTTACAGCTTAAATTTACATTTATGCATTTACTACAAATCGTTTGGGACCCTTCAAAAGGTATAGATCTAGGATTTTTTACGCTTCACTTCTATAGTCTTATGTGGATTGTAGCGTTCATACTTGGCTTTTATATCATGAAGCGTATTTATAAGAATGAAGGGCAAACTGAGGAGTCTTTAGATTCACTTTTTATCTATTCAGTTTTAGGTATAATGCTTGGTGCCCGGTTGGGACATGTTATTTTTTATCAACCAGAACTTATATCAGAAGATTTTTTCAGCATATTCTTGCCCTTCAAATTTAAAGGTGGATTTGAATTCACAGGTTTTCAAGGATTAGCCAGTCATGGTGCTGCTATAGCCATGATTATATCTATGTATTTGTACAACAAAAAGATACTGCATAAATCGGTACTATGGATTTTAGATAGGGTTGTTATTCCTGTTTCGCTAGGTGCTGTTTTTGTTAGGATTGGAAACTTCATAAATTCTGAAATCATTGGTGAATACACCAACTCTGATTATGGTGTAGTGTTTAAACAATTAGGAGAATCTCAACCAAGACATCCTGCTCAACTTTACGAAGCCTTTTGTTATGTTTTTGTCTTTTTGGCACTCTATTATTTTTATTGGAAAACAAAGAAGGGCGAACAACGCGGCTTTCTATTTGGCTTGTTTTTACTTTTACTTTGGACCGTTAG
>JABDIQ010000261.1 GCA_013003655.1 Winogradskyella sp.
ACAAAAGAGATTATAAGTTTATTCGATTAATTTAAATTTATAGAATACTAAAAGCTAAATACAAAAGTTATATTTTTATCCTCTCTTTGATATATAATAAATGAAGCGTCCCTATTTTTTTATTCTAAGTATCCTGTTAGTTGTATTCTGGAGTTCGTGTAGAAATGATTTTGAATTTTCACCTAGTACAGGAAATCTAGAATTTGCGAGAGACACCGTTTATTTAGATACTATATTTACCAATATAGGTTCTAGCACATACAATCTTAAGGTATATAATCGTAGTAATACAGATATTGTAATTCCTGTGGTTCAGTTAGAAAATGGAACATCGTCATATTACAGAATGAATATTGACGGCTCTACAGGTTTATCAGGTGATCAAGAAGGTAAATTTTTTGAAGATGTAGAATTATTAGCTAACGATAGCTTATTTATTTTTATAGAAACGACTATTGATATTGAAGCACTTTCAGCATCAAACACGCAGTTTTTATATACAGATAGAATATTGTTTGATACTGGCGCTAATCAGCAGGATGTAGATTTGGTGACTTTAGTAAAAGATGCTGTATTTATTTATCCAAACCGAGATCCTAATACAGGACTTTTTGAAACCTTAACCTTTGATGCTGATGGTGATGGCAACCCAGATGAAACCACACTACAAGGACGGTTTTTAGAAGATAGCGAGTTAACATTTACAAACGAAAAACCATATGTTATCTATGGTTATGCCGGTGTTGATGAAGGTAAAACACTTAATATCAATGCTGGTGCCAGAGTGCATTTTCATGCTAATTCTGGTCTTTTAATTACCAATATGGCCTCATTAAAAATCAATGGAGCAGTTAGTGCTAATGCCGAAGAAATGGAAAACCTAGTAGTTTTAGAAGGCGATCGATTAGAACCTATTTTTACCGATGTGCCAGGACAATGGGGAACTATTTGGTTATTCAACGGTAGCTTAGAGAATGAAATCACCTATGCGTTAATTAAAAATGCCACTATTGGTATTTTGGCTGAAGGTAATCAAGACGCACCAACAGATAAACTTACCATCTCTAATACAAGAATATACAACTCAAGTGCTTTTGGTATTTTAGGAAGAGCATCGTCTATTACAGGAGAAAACGTGGTAATAAACAATTCTGGCCAATCGTCTTTTGCAGGTACGTTTGGCGGAAAATACAACTTGACTCATTGCACCTTAGCTAACTACTGGAATAATAGTTTTAGACAATTACCTTCTGTACTCGTAAATAATTTTCTCGTGGATGAAAACAATACAGTATTTACTAACGATCTCGATGCTGCCAATTTTAATAATTGTATTATTTTCGGCAATGACAATCCAGAATTGCTATTAGAGAGTGAAGATGATAGTGCCTTCAACTTTAAATTCACCAACTGCTTGATACGATTTAATAACGATAATTTGGAAGGTACTGGTAATTATCTTTTTAATGATCCGTTGTTATTTGAAAATGTCATCTTTAATCAAAATCCAGATTTTTTAGATCCTTTTGAAAATCGACTTATTATAGGCAGTAACTCTGCAGCCGATGGTGCTGCAAATCTAACTTTTGCACAACAAGTTCCATTTGATATTAGGAATATATCCAGAACAAACTCACCCGATATTGGTGCTTACCAGAGCATCATTTTTAATGACGATTAATTACCTATTAGTGATTTACCGCCTTCATGCTACTAAATAATGGTCTATGAGCCATTAGTGCGTTTACTTTTTCTGCAACAGCTTCGAGCACACTCTCATTAGTATAATTGGTAATTACCTCATCAATAAGATCAACAATTAATGGCAT
>JABDIQ010000287.1 GCA_013003655.1 Winogradskyella sp.
AGAGCATCAACAATTTCTTCTATTTTACTCATTAAACTAATTCAATACTAGTTATAACAAAGTTAACATACCAATTTAAAAAACGCAATTGTTTTGCAATTATTTTTACAGTGGATAATTAGTAACTGATACTTTCGTTAATGAAATGTACTATACTTGTATTCTTTGTAAATGTGATACAAATTAATAAATTAGCTCCTTTTGCCATTGTTCATGAAATATTTGTTATTAATCTTATTACCATTAAATTTATTTTCACAGAGCCCTTATCCTCAAGACTATTTTAGGAAACCTCTAGATATACCTATTGTGTTATCTGGCACATTCGCTGAACTGAGATCTAACCATTTTCACTCTGGTTTAGACATAAAAACTCAGCGTAAAGTAGGATTAAAAGTGTATGCTGCGGCTGAAGGTTATGTAAGTAGAATAAAAATATCGCACTATGGCTATGGCAAGGCTATCTATATTACGCATCCTAATGGATATACAAGTGTTTACGCTCATCTTCAGAAATTCTCAGAACGTTTAGAAAACTATATCAAAAATTGCCAATACGATAAGGAATCTTATCAGGTTGAAGTCTTTCCGGCTAGTGATGAATTGCCTATACAAACCAATGAAGTAATTGCGTTTTCCGGCAACACTGGTGGTTCTGGTGGACCGCATCTGCATTTTGAAATTAGAGATAATCAAGAACGACCGCTAAATCCAATGTTGTTTGGTATAGAGGCAAAAGACACTAAACCACCTTTTGTTTCTGCCGTTTATGCTTATCCTAAGGACGATATTTCATATATAAATGGTAAAAACGAAAGAGTTCCATTACGGCTAATTCCTAAGCAACAAGGCACTTATGAGGTGGAAGAAATTAAAGCCAAAGGAACTATAGGTTTTGGTGTAGTTACCTACGACCAACAAGATAATGCACCTAATTACAACGGCGTAAGCCAAATTCAATCTTTTTATAATGGCAATAAAAGTATCGATGTAGACTTCAAGCGGTTTAGTTTTAGTGAAACCAAACATATTAACAGATACATTGATTATGAGCTGTTTAAAACAAAAAAATCAAGGTCACAAAAATTATTTAGGCAAACTAATAATCCACTTAGTCTATTCCAATATGCAGATAATGATGGCTTTATTAAGATTGAAGACAGCACGGCATCCGTCTTTAAAGCAAGAATTCTAGATTTTCAAGGTAACGAGACTTGGGTAACTATACCTATTACAGCAGATAGCGAAAACATCATTTCTAATGACCCTCTAGATACTTCTAACAAATCATTAATCTATGCCAACCAAACCACAGAGCTTAAGGGCGGAAATTATAACGTTAAATTCAATGCTAACACGTTGTACGAAGATACATTAATTGATTTTAGCGTCGTTGCAGACACCTTGAACTTACATGAGGACAATATTCCACTTCAAAAAAATTACTATATCAGTTACGATATTTCGCAGTACAAACCAGAGGATAGAAAACAACTCTTTATTGCAAAACTTTATGGCTACTACAAAAAACCTAGTTACCTCAATACTAAGAGAAAAGGACATATTCTCACTGCTGGCACCAAAACGTTTGGGTCGTTTGTTTTAGCTCGTGATAGCACAGCTCCTACTATTACACCAGTAAATTTTAGCAATAAAAAATGGTTGAGTAAATATCGATATTTGAAAGTAAAGATTAATGACGATTTATCTGGTATTAGTAATTACCGAGCTACTGTAAATGGCAAATGGATATTAATGGAGTACGACTACAAAACAGGCTTGTTAGTTCATGATTTTAATGACAACGTCATTACAGATACTAAAAACGATCTTAAAATAATAGTCACTGATAATGTTGGAAATAATACTACATTTGAGGCAACCTTTTTTAGAAAATAAATCTATTTAATTGAAATTTAAATCCCTCATAGCTTTTCTCTTTGTATTGAGTAGTTTTTACTTAGGACAAAGTCAGAGCGGAACAATTAGGGGCATCGTATTAGATGAGGCTAACAATCCGTTGCCAGTCGTAAATATTTCAACTAATCTTAATACAGGTACAGTTAGTGATGATACAGGTTTCTATGAAATTAAGATTCCAGCCGATACTGAAGTAACACTTACCTTCACACATATAACTCATAAAAAGTTAGAAGTTAAATTTAACCTCAAGGATGGGCAATCTGTAGAGTTTAATCCAGTACTAAAGATTAATGTTGTTCAGATAGCAACTGTAATCATTAATACCAATACCAGACAAAGTGTCGATGGCGTAACAACTATTTCACCAGCAGTGTTGCGTACTATTAAAGGTGCTCAACCTGGAATTGAGAATATATTAAAGACATTACCAGGTGTAAATATCTCTAATGAGCTTAGCACACAATACAGCGTTAGAGGCGGTAATTTTGATGAAAACTTGGTTTATGTAAATGAGATAGAAGTTTACAGACCGTTTTTAATTAGATCAGGAAATCAGGAAGGATTAAGTTTTGTAAATACAGATCTAGTTCAGAATGTTGATTTTTCTGCTGGCGGCTTTCAGGCTCGGTATGGCGACAAGCTATCGTCTGTTTTAGATATTACCTATAAAACACCATTAAAATTTGGTTTAAGTACGGATCTCAGTTTATTAGGAGGCAGCATAGCTACTGAACTAATTTCTGCAGATTCAAAATTTTCTGGCATTGCTGGTTTAAGATATAGAGATAACAGTCTAATTTTAAATAATCTAGAAACTGACGGCAATGTAGAACCTGTTTTCGCAGATGCTCAGACGTATCTCACATACAAATTCACAGATAAGTTTCATCTCAATTTTCTTGGTAACATTTCATTGAATAAATACAAGTTTCAACCGCAGAACAGACAGACCAATTTTGGCACCATTCAAAATCCTGTGGCGCTTTTGGTCTTTTATGAAGGTCAGGAAAACGATCAATATCAAACTTATTTTGGAGCCTTTAAAGTCAATTATTTTGCCTCTGACGATTTAACTTTAAAACTAATTGCATCTACTTATCACACCATTGAACAGGAGTATTTTGACATTTTTGCTCAGTACAGATTAGGTGAAGTAAATACCAATATAGGTGATGAAGATTTGGGTGAGGTAGAATTTAGCGAAGGTATAGGATCGCAACTTACTCATGCTAGAAATGATCTAGATGCACTCATTATGAACATTGAACACCGTGGCGATTACGATGTAGATGATAAAAGTAATTTAGAGTGGTCTGTAAAATATACGCATGAAGATATTAGAGATCGCCTTGTAGAATGGGAAGTTATAGACTCTGCCGGCTTTTCCATACGTCCTCCTAATTTTACACTACCAAATCTTCAACCAGATATGCCGTTTAATGGTCCATTGACCGCTTTTCAAAATATAAGAGCTTTAAACAAAGTTAAAATTGACAGACTTCAAGCATTTGCACAGTACAGCAGACGTACAGATGTCAATGGAAATGAAATATTTTTTAATGTTGGTGCAAGAGCACATAACTGGACAATTAGTGGTGATAACATAGCGTCTAATACTCAAACCGTTATTAGCCCTAGAGCACAATTTGCCATTAAACCCAATTGGGATAGCGACGTGCTATTTAGAGCTGCTGGTGGCCTCTATTATCAACCGCCTTTCTATAGAGAGCTCAGAGATTCCATGGGCGTTGTTCAGCCTAAGGTGAAAGCTCAAAAATCTTACCACATTGTTTTAGGTAACGAATACAGTTTTAATCTTTGGGAACGACCTTTTAAACTAGTATCTGAAGTTTATTATAAAAATTTAACTGATGTCAATCCATATACGCTAGAAAATGTAAGAATACGTTACAGAGCCAAAAATAATGCAAGAGCTTATGCTTATGGTTTAGACTTAAGGCTTAACGGAGAATTTGTTCCTGGCACAGAATCTTGGTTTAGTGTTGGTTATCTAAAAACGGAAGAAAATATTGACGACCGAGGCTATATCGCTAGACCCACAGACCAACGATTAAAGTTTGGTGTGCTATTTCAGGATTATGTACCAAATATTCCTGATCTAAAAATGTATCTCAATTTGGTTTATAATACAGGAGTTCCTGGAGGTTCACCTAGTTATGCCGATCCTTATGATTTTCAAATAAGACTTAGGGATTACAGACGTGCTGATCTTGGAATTTCATACGTCTTAGTAGACCGAGATAAAACGTATAACGCTAATTGGAAACATTCTTTTGATGAATTATCAATAGGCTTTGAGATCTATAATATGTTCAACAACCAAAATACAATTACCAACACTTGGGTAAGAGATGTATATAGTAAGCGTCAATTTGCTATACCTAATTATTTAACACCAAGAGTTTTTAACTTAAGGCTATCTGCTAGATTTTAATACAGAATTGAATATTTCTATAAAATTTTAGAGTAACTACTTTAAACTCCGTTTA
>JABDIQ010000296.1 GCA_013003655.1 Winogradskyella sp.
GGAATGGAATTCACCTTTTTTGATTTTAATCTCCATGAGTTAGAGTTTAAAGGCACACCTTATTTATATTCTGGAATCAGTATTGCTAATCATGATAATTATTTTTTTAGTAGCAGTGGTGTCTATACCAATGAAAATACAAGTAGTTGGGCATATGGCATACCAATAGTTTTGGGTTATAAAACCAGACTCATGGACCATTTTATCATTGCTGCTGAGGTTGGTGCTAGATATACGTTTTCTGATGAAATAGACGGTAGTGTACCAGATTCTGAAGAAAGACAATCATTAAGCTTTGGAAATATAAATAGTAAAGATTGGTATGTATTTTCAGGTTTTACATTAACTTATACCTTTGGTAGACAACCTTGCTATTGCAATTTTTAAATGACACTAAAAGATCAATTAAATTTAGACCGATTACCTAAACATGTAGCCATCATTATGGACGGCAACGGACGCTGGGCTAAACAAAAAGGCCTAGTAAGAGTCATTGGTCATGAAAACGGAACAAAATCCGTAAGAGAAGTTGTTGAGGCCAGTGCGGAAATTGGTGTAAAATTTTTAACACTATATGCATTCTCTACTGAGAACTGGCAAAGACCAAAAATAGAAGTTCAGACATTAATGAAGTTACTCGTTAAGTCTCTTAAAAAAGAAATTAAAACACTTCAGGATAACAAAATTAGGTTAGCAGCAATTGGTTGCTTAAATGATCTGCCAACCAAGGCTCGCAAAGAATTGGAATTCGTGATGGAGCAAACCAAAACAAATAACCATATGGTTTTAACATTAGCCCTTAGCTATGGTTCTAGAGAAGAGTTGATACAGATGGTTAAAGAGGTATCTCATAAAGTTAAAAATAATATAATTTCAGAAGAAAGTATTGATGATTCCATTATTAATAAGCATCTTTACACGCAAGAGTTACCAGATGTTGATCTTCTAATCAGAACCAGTGGAGAGCAACGTATTAGTAACTTTTTACTTTGGCAAATTGCTTATGCAGAGCTATACTTTACAAGTGTACTTTGGCCAGATTTTAATAAAGAAAATCTATACGAAGCGTTTTTAGATTATCAAAACCGCGAAAGGCGATTTGGAAAAACAAGTGAACAACTAAATTAAATCTACTTTTTTTGAAAGCATTTTATACTTCCCTTCTATTTATTATGTTTTGCATTGCTTCTACAGTACACTCTGTACAAGGACAAAATGCACAATTGGGCGAAAAATATATTGTCAACGATATTGTAGTAACAGGAAATACAACATTTAGTCCACAAACTATAGTAGCCTACTCTGGGCTTAAAGAAGGTGAGGAAATCCAAATTGGTGGTGAACGCATTGGTAATGCCATTAAAAAATTATGGAAATCAAATTTGTTCAGCAGTATTAATATCTTTTTAATTAATGTAGACGGAAAAAACGCGGATATAGAGATTAATCTTATTGATCTTCCTGAACTAAATGAGGTCACCATACTTGGTGTTAAAAAGGGAAAAAAAGAACTTATTATTAGTGAGAACAATCTGAGACAAGGAGCAAAAGTCACTGAAAACCTAATAACCACTACAAAAAACTACCTTACTAACAAGTATAAAAAGGATGGGTTTTTAAACACTAAGGTAAATATAATTACGTCTGAGGTAGTAGACTCTCTCGAAAAGCAACGAGTAAATATGCTCGTTAAAATAGATAAAGGTGAAAAAGTAAAAATTAAATCTATAACCTTTAATGGCAATGAAAAACTAAGGGATAAAAAGCTTCGAAAGGCCATGAAAAATACGAAGAAGAAAAACCCTATTCGCTTTCTTAAGCGATCAAAATACATTGAAGAAGAATACAAGGAAGACCTTGAAAGCGTAATAGATAAATACAAGGAAAACGGTTATCGAGATGCACGTATACTATCGGATTCAATTATTTACAACGACGATAAAACAATAAGTCTTTCAATAGATCTAGAGGAAGGCGAGAAATACACCTTCGGAAAAATTTCATTCGTAGGTAACACAGTTTATACAGACCAGCAATTAGCTAGAGTATTACGTATTAAAGAAGGATCTACCTATAACGGTGTTGAGTTAAGAAAGCGAATTGCAGATGACACAAGGCCAGATGGAGATGACCTTACCAACCTGTATCAAGACAACGGTTATATGTTCTCTACAATCAACCCTGTAGAGGTAAGCGCAGATGGTAATGTTATTGATATGGAAATAAGAATTTCTGAAGGCAAACCAGCCTATTTTAATAGTGTTACCGTTACAGGTAATGACATTACCAATGACCATGTTATCTACAGAGAAATTAGAACACGTCCGGGAGAATTGTACAGCAAGGCTAATATTATAAGAACTATCAGAGAATTAGGTCAACTCGGCTTTTTTGATGCTCAGCAAATTGCTCCAAATATTAAAAATCCTAACCCTGTAGATGGAACATTAGACGTTGAGTACACCGTTGTAGAACGAGGATCTAGCCAAATTGAATTACAAGGCGGATATGGTGGCGGAGGTTTTATCGGCACTTTGGGCTTATCTTTTAATAACTTTTCCATTAAGAATATTTTTAATAAGGAAGCATATACACCAGTACCTAGAGGAGATGGACAAACGCTTGCACTTAGATTACAGGCTAGTCAATTTTTTCAAACTTATAGTTTTCAATTTAGCGAACCTTGGTTTGGAGGAAGAAAGCCATTTCAGCTCTCAACCTCTATATCACACTCTAAACAATTCTTATTTGATCCATTGAGTAGACGTGCGGATAAGTCTCGTAGTTTTAACATTACAGGGATTACTTTCGGACTTTCAACCCGACTTAAAGAACCAGACGATTATTTTCTATTATCACAAGCATTGAGTTACCAGCATTATAGTCTAAATAATTACAATACAGGTTTATTTACCTTTGGTAACGGAAGCTCAAACAACCTAGCTTACACTATTGGTCTAACAAGAAATAACACTTATAACGACCCCATTTATCCATTAGGAGGATCAAACTTTGCCGTTTCGGCAAAGTTTAGTTTGCCATATTCTTTATTTAATGGCGTGGATTATTCGGCCTTAAAAGAAGAACGCGACCAGTTAGATATCACGGATTCAGATGATTTAGAACGTATTGGTGAAATAGATCAAGAGCGTTTTAAATGGTTAGAGTTTTACAAAATAAAATTTAACGCAGCTTGGTTTACTCAAGTGGCTAAAAAACTAGTGTTACGCCCAAGTTTAGAATTTGGATTCTTAGGAGCATATAATAATGATAGAGGTGTTATACCATTTGAAAGATTCTTTCTAGGAGGTGACGGTTTAGGTAATTTTGCTCTAGATGGAAGAGAAGTAATTCAGTTGCGTGGCTATCCAAACCAATCACTATCTTCTCAAGACGGTAGTTCTATTTACAATAAATTTTCGTTAGAATTACGTTACCCAATTACACTTGGTCAAGGTGCAAAAATATACGCATTAACCTTTTTAGAAGGTGGAAACTCGGTAAACACATTTAAAGATTTTAATCCATTTAATCTAAAACGATCTGCAGGATTTGGATTAAGAATTTTCATGCCAGCCTTTGGTCTACTAGGTATTGACTTTGGTCACGGATTTGATGCTCTTCCAGGTCAGACAGTTAAGAATGGGTGGGAAACTCATTTCATTATTGGCCAACAATTTTAACTTTGGCACGATATTTTCTAATACACAAAGTATGATTTCATCATGGTGCTAAAATTTTTAGGAATATATTTCGTTAATTTGAATGATAATGATTCATAACAGCACTAATAAATTAGCAGATATTGAAAGAAAATTCAATAACTGCAGCAAAATTTTAAAAACCGATGAAATTTAAAGTTCTTTTTTTATTGATAATGGTAGGACTAACTAGCCTTTTATCTTATGGCCAACGTGGTGTAAGAATAGGCTATATAGATACCGAATACATATTACAGAACGTTCCAGAATATCAAGAAGCAACGTCTCAATTAGATAAGAAAGTACTTCAATGGAAATCTGAAATTGAACAAAAATTAAGTGCAATTGAGCAAAAGAAGAAAGAATTAGATAACGAAAGTGTGCTTCTTACAAAGGAATTATATGAAGAACGCTATGAGGAAATCTCATATGAAGAGGCAGAGATTCTAGATTATCAGCAAAAGCGTTTTGGCCCAAATGGCGATTTATTTATACAGAAACGACAACTGATGCAGCCCGTACAAGATCAAATTTTTTCAGCTGTACAAGAAATAGCATCAAATAAAAAGTTCGATTTCATTTTTGATAAATCAGCCGATGTGGTTATGCTCTATTCAGCAGAACAGTATGATGTTAGTGACCAAGTCTTACGATTAATTACCAGAACATCAAAACGAAAACAAGCTAGTTCTAAAAAAGAACGTGAGGAATTAGAGGAGGAAGAAGTTGTACCCGAGATAAATGAAGAAAAAGATGCGCGTCTGCAAGCCTTAGAAGATAAAAAGGCAGCGAGAGAAAAAGAACTCGCAGACTTACGTGCCGAAAGAGAAAAACAATTAGAAGAACGTAGAAAGCAACAATTAGCAGATAGAGAAGCTAGACGAAAAGCTGCTGAGGAGCGCAGAAATAAAGCATCAAATCGTAGAAATAATAAAGAGGAAGAACCTAAAGAAGAAACCAAAGAAGAAGTACCTGCAGATACTACTGCTGCAAACGCTTCTCGCAGTGCGGTGCCGAAGCCACCTATACCTTCAAAAGGTAAAATTAAAGATTCAACAGTAATAAAAAATACGGTTAAGAAAGATTCTACGTCAGCACAAAAAGAGCAACCAAAAACTGCGGCACAGATTTTGGAAGAGAAAAAACAAAAGAAGTTAAAAGAACGAGAAGCAAGAATAAAAGCTTTAGAAGATAGAAAAAAAGAAATTCTGGAAAGACGTAAAAAAGCTAGAGAGGAAAAAGAAAAACAAATTAAGAAAAACGATTCTTTAGCTAAAGCGAAAAAAGCTGAAGGATCAGACAATTAGAAATAACAACAATTAATAAATATAACACGTAATACAATTTAAAATGAAACACTTAAAATCTTTACTATTTGCAACTGCATTATTTATAGGAGCAACGAGTTTTATGACGGCGCAGAGCAAAGTAGCTCATATTAATACTCAAGAGCTTGTAAGATCAATGCCAGAAACAAAAGCTGCCGAAGCAGAAATTCAAAAACTCGGCAAAACATACGAAGCTGAAATTCAAGCTTCATTAACCGAGCTTCAAAATAAAGCAAAGCAATATCAAGCTGAAGCCGATGGCCAAACACAGGCAGAAAACGAAAAACGTGCTATAGAAATAGATGGTATGAGACAAAGTATTGGTCAATACCAGCAACAAGCACAGCAAGACATTCAAAAGAAAGAATTAGAGCTTTTAAAACCAATTACGGATAAAGCTAAAGCTGCTATCCTTAAGGTTGCGCGAGCACAAGGATTTCAATATGTACTTGATTCTTCAGAAGGTTCTGGTGTAATCATGGCAGATGGAAAAGATCTATTAGCTGATGTTAAAAAAGAACTCGGGTTTTAATTTCACCCAAAGAAAATTCTTAAAAAGCCACTTGATAAAAAGTGGCTTTTTATTTTTGTACTCATGAGCACAAATCCCGTTGGCATTTTTGATTCTGGTATTGGAGGTACTTCTATCTTTAAAGAGATCCATCAACTATTGCCCAATGAAAATATAATTTACCTTGCCGATAGTCTTAATGCGCCTTATGGCGAGAAAAGCAAAGCAGAAATTATTCAGCTTAGTATAAAAAATACAGAGCTTCTCTTAAGCAAAGGGTGCAAACTTATAGTTGTAGCATGTAACACAGCTACAACCAACGCAATATCCAAATTAAGAGCATCCTACAACATTCCTTTTATTGGTATTGAACCTGCAATAAAACCTGCTTCATTACATACTAAAACTAAAGCTATAGGAATTTTGGCAACTAAGGGAACATTAACCAGTTCATTATTTCATAAAACATCCAACATATATAGCAAAGATATTACGGTGATTGAACAAGTTGGTGAAGGTATAGTTCCACTCATAGAAGATGGCAAATTAAATTCGCCTGAATTAAAAGAGTTACTTTATTCATACTTAAAACCTATGATTAAGGTTAACATAGATTATTTAGTATTAGGATGTACCCATTATCCATATTTAATACCATTATTGACAGAAATGCTGCCAAATACTGTGAAGATTATTGATTCAGGACAGGCAGTTGCCAAACAAACTAAAGCAATTTTAGAACAAAACGAGCTACTAAACAATACCATTTCCTTATCACAGGTTAAGTTTTACACGAATAGAAATGTAGCTGTTTTAAAGAGTTTTGTGGACGATGAATTTCAAGTAGAATACTTGCAGTTTTAAGACTTAAACCAACCAGAATATTTAATATAATTTTCAGCTATTCTGTGAATTTCTCCAGTAAGCAATTCTTCATTGATGTCTTTAACTTTTTTCGCAGGAATACCAGCATAAATTGATCCTGATTCTACAATTGTATTCTTAGTCACTACGGCTCCTGCCGCTATAATACTATTACTTTCTACAACACAATCATCCATGACTATGCTACCCATACCAATAAGTACATTATCCTTTATAGTACATCCATGAACAATGGCGTTATGTCCTATGGATACGTTGTTACCAATGTTTGTGGGAGATTTTTTGTATGTAGCATGCAATACTGCTCCGTCTTGTATATTAACCTTGTTACCAATTTTAATATAATGCACATCACCTCGTATTACAGCATTAAACCAAACACTGCATTGTTTACCTAATACAACATCACCAACAATGGTAGCGTTTTCAGCAATATAACAATCTTCAGGTATCTCGGGAGATTTCCCGTTAACAGGAATTATAGTTGGCATTTTATAACATCTAATTTACCGCTGGACAATTACATTCAAACTTCTCTCTTCTACAATTAAAATTATAACCTAAAGTTAATTGATGAAATCCTCCTGTATTAAAATTAACAGTATTTGCTTGGTACGAATAGGTATAGGCAAAGACAAAGCTATCGTAATCAACACCCAAGAAAGGTGTTATATATTGTAGTTTTTGACTGCTTACGCTAGATCCATCAACAAACTCAGCACCATCCAAACTACGTCTATAGGACAATCCGCCCCATACTTTACCAAAATCCATCTCTTTATAAGCTTTAAAGTTAACGTCAATTGTAGATTCTTGCGTCGCATCTCTGTACATATACATCAAAGATGGCTCGTAACTCCACTCGCTACCAATATTACTAAATACGTAACCAGTAGATAATAAATATGTTCTCAAATTATCAAACTCAAATCCTTGTTCATTAAAGTTAATCCCTTCATTCTTAAGGATATTTTTTGCTGTAAAATGGGCATAAAAATCAATAAAGTGATACGAAAACCCAAAGTCAATATTAAAATTAGTTGCGCTCTGTTCTATACCTGCAACTAATTGATCAAAATCGCCAGGAGCCAAAAATTCTGTTTCGTCTAATTTATATTGAAGGAATCCTGCATTGATACCAAAAGACAGCATGTTTAGATCGATTTCATTTCGCGAAAACATAATGTGATATGCAAAGGATGCATAACCACCAACAGTAGCATGATACCCATTAGAATCATTAAATAGAATACCTCCAATTGCTGAAGGTGAATCGCCTAAACGTCCATGTGCACTTACAGTTTGTAAATTAGGCGCGTCATCTACACCAAACCATTGTTGTCTAGCAGTTACTCTAATTTTTGCGCAGTTGGCAACTCCTGCCATAGATGGGTGAATTAGGTAGTAATTATCTGTTAAATAATCTGAATAAATAGGTATGCCCTCTTGTGATGTCCCTAACCAGGTCATTAATGCAAAAAAAGCAATTAAACAGTTTGTTTTTAATTTCATAACGTTAACGTTTCAAGGTAAAATGGGCACTTAATTGTTTTTGTTCACCAGTTGAAGGTTCTGAATAGGTTACTGTAAACCAGTAATCACTATTGGGCATCATTGTTCCATTGTAAGTACCATTCCAGCCTTCACCAGTTGGACTAAGTTGTTTTAACAACTTACCATATCTGTCAAATATATAAATTTTTGCGTTCTGTTGGGTATCTATCCCTGTGATCTTCCACGTGTCATGTGCTCCATCGCCATTTGGTGTGAAATACAGCGGGTAATCCATCACTAATACTTCTG
>JABDIQ010000262.1 GCA_013003655.1 Winogradskyella sp.
CGGTTTTTTACCTGGATACTTAATATAGCTCGCAACGCCGCAATAGATAAAACACGATCTAAAGCATTTAAACAATCTAAACAAAACCTTGATGCTGATTTTTTCGTAGATATCATAACAAGTAATGATAATCTTGATGCCAGCACTGATGCTATAGGAATTAAGAAGTTTGTTACCAAATTAGGTAAAAAGTGTAAAGAGGTGATTGAGTTACTTTATTTTAAAGGCTATACCCAAAAGGAAACCTCAGAAGCATTAAAAATACCACTAGGAACAGTAAAAACAAGAAATCGTAGCTGTATCGGCGAATTACGCGATATGGTATTATAGAAATGGATATTAAAGCATACATAGAATCCGGAATTTTAGAGCTATACGTAGCCGGAGTAATTTCTGATAAAGAAAATCAGGAGGTCTATGAGCTATTGCAAAAACATCCCGAATTATTACAGGAAGTACTGGAGATTGAAGAAGCTGTTTTAAAATTAACCGCTTCTGTATCGCCACATGCCATAGATTTTGATTCGTTTAAAGGAAAGCTTGATGGTACAGACACTAAGGTCATTGATCTAAAACCAAAAAAACCACGATGGATCTCTTACACAGGATGGGCAGCGTCTATTGTTTTAGCAGGTGGCTTATTGTGGACATTAAATACGAACAAGCAATTAGAGGCTGATATACAAACTGCTGAAATAGAAAACTCTTACCTAGAGCAACAAATTGAAGCTGCCAAAACAGATTTGGCTGCCACCAAAAATCTCCTTGATGTTTTAAGAGACAAGAATATACTTTCAGTACCGCTTGGAGGTACAGAAAACTTTGCAAATACATATGCTAAGGTTTATTGGAATAAGGCGGATAATACCATTTATTTAGATGCACAAGGCTTACCTCCTTTACCAGCCGGAAAAGTATATCAAGTTTGGTCTCTAACTTTAGACCCTCTTACACCAACGAGTTTGGGCACTATTGATGAGTTTAACACTGACGATAATAAAATCTTTGCTATTGCAAACGCTAATGAAAGCCAGGCCTTTGGTATTACTTTAGAACCAGAAGGTGGAAGTGAATCACCTACTATGGAGCAGCTTTACACACTTGGTATAGTTGACAGTGCTCCTTAAGCAACTTTTATTTTTAGTTACATTTCCAATAGAAACCAGAGTTAAAACCAAAGCACTATTGGTATTATAGTTCTTATCACCTACCTTATTTTCTTACAAAAATGATGAAGATTGAGCAGATTTCATTAAATTAGAAGTACAACCACCAACTCACC
>JABDIQ010000309.1 GCA_013003655.1 Winogradskyella sp.
TTTTCTGCTAACTCAAAAGACAGTTTGGTTCGTGTGGAATTTTCGAAAAATAAATTAGCAATGGTAACATCTCTTAGTGATGGAACCTTTTTAATAGGTCTATTAATTACCTCTTTAAACTGATCTGCAGTTTCAAAAATCAGTTCAATATCCTTTTTTGTGAGATTTTTAATTCCTAATAAGTGATTTACACTTAACTCGCTCATTTAATGCGTATTAATTGTTTAATAAATATATGGAATCTTCACCTTCATTCTCTTTCCAATTCACTTTTACATGCTCCTTATTTATGGCATCTACCTGCCGTCCTCTATAATTTGGTTGTATAGGTAAATGTCTGCTAAAGCGTCTGTCTATTAGTGTTAGTAATTCTATATTATTGGGCCTTCCAAAAGATTGAATAGCTGTTAGTGCTGCTCTAATACTACGACCAGTATATAAAACATCGTCTATGAAAACCACGTTTTTATCTTCTACTATAAAATCAATTTCTGTGGTATTAGCTTCGAGTGGTTTGTCGCCTCTTCTAAAGTCGTCTCTAAAAAAAGTTATGTCTAATAATCCTAGCTTAACAGATTTTATCTTATAATCTTCTTGTAAGATTCTAGTAAGTCGCTGGGCTAAGAATTTACCTCTTGGTTGTATACCAATTAAAACTGTCTGCGAAAAGTCATTATGATTTTCAATAAGTTGACAAGCCAATCTGTGGAGAATAATGTTTACTTCTTTGGAGTTAAGTAATACTTTACGGCTCATAAATACCAACCTGTTTGGAAAGCAAAGTTACGGTAAATAATTAGAGTTGACAACAGAAGTTTCTGTAACAAAAAAGCCTCCCTAGAAGGAAGGCTTTTATTTATATATGGTTTAAAGAATTATTTCTTCTTACCGTCCATTTTATCTTTAAGCTGTTGAAGCTTATCGTTAGCATCACCAAGTGTTGGTTTAGCCTCAGCGGCTGATGCAGCAGCTTTCTTAGCGGCTTTCTTAACTATTTTAGCTTCTTCTTCTTTAAAGACAGCAGTGTGCGAAGCAACTACTCTTTTGAATTCCTTATTGAATTCAATGATCTTAAATTCTGCTTCTTCACCTTTCTTCAACATACTTCCATCTTCTTTTTCAAGATGACGCGAAGGCACAAAGGCTACGATATCTTCATTAAGTTCTACCGTTGCTCCTTTATCTACAATATCAAATATCTTAGCTTTATGAACAGTGTTAAGTGCAAACTCTGTTTCGTACTTATCCCATGGATTGTCTGTTGTTTGTTTGTGGCCTAAGCTTAACTTTCTGCCTTCAACATCCAATTCTAAAACAATTACATCTAGTTTATCACCTACATTACAAAATTCACTTGGATGCTTTATTTTCTTCGTCCAAGACAGGTCTGATATATAAATTAAACCGTCGATTCCTTCTTCTAATTCAACAAACACACCAAAATTTGTAAAGTTACGCACTATACCTGTGTGTTTTGAACCTACTGGATATTTCTTAGTTATATCTGTCCAAGGATCTGGTGTTAATTGCTTAATACCTAAAGACATTTTACGATCTTCTCTATCTAACGTTAAGATCTGTGCTTCGATCTCATCGCCTACAGATACGAAATCCTGTGCAGAGCGTAAGTGTGTTGACCATGACATTTCACTAACGTGTACTAATCCTTCAACGCCTTCTGCTACTTCAACAAAAGCACCGTAATCAGCAATTACTACAACTTTACCTTTTATTTTGTCGCCAACTTTTACATCATCAGCTAATGCTTCCCAAGGATGTTTGCTTAATTGTTTTAAACCTAATTGAATTCTAGACTTATCTTCGTCAAAGTCTAAGATTACAACATTAAGTTTCTGATCTAATTCAACTATCTCATTTGGATGATTGATTCTAGACCAAGAGAGATCTGTAATATGTACTAATCCATCTACGCCACCAAGATCAATAAATACACCGTATGATGTAATGTTTTTAACCACACCTTCGAGTACTTGACCTTTTTCTAGCTGACCGATAATCTCTTTTTTCTGCTCCTCAATATCAGCCTCAATAAGTGCTTTATGAGAAACTACAATGTTTTTAAATTCGTGATTAATTTTCACAACTTTAAATTCCATTGTTTTATTTACGTATTGGTCGTAATCTCTAATTGGCTTAACATCAATTTGAGATCCTGGTAAGAATGCTTCAATACCAAATACGTCAACGATCATACCACCTTTAGTTCTGCATTTAACAAAACCATTTACAATTTCACCGCTGTCATGAGCAGCATTTACTCTATCCCAAGCTTTAATAACTCTGGCTTTTCTGTGAGATAATACTAATTGACCTGTTGCATCTTCTCTTACATCTATTAGTACTTCTACTTTATCACCAACTTTTAAGTCTGGATTATATCTAAATTCATTGAGTGATATAACACCTTCAGATTTTGCATTTATATCAATAATTGCATCTCTATCAGTAATATGTATCACTTCACCTTCTACAACTTGATCGTCTAAGGTATCTACGAAATTTTCTGATACTAATTTTTCAAATTCTTCTAACTTCTTATCATCTACTTGCTCAATGCCTTCTTCGTAATTGTGCCAGTCAAAGTTTTTTAAGAATTTTTCAGGATTTGCTTGTGCTTCTGAAACCACTGGAGTTTCAGGCGCTTCTACTGTAGCTACATCTGTAGCTTCAACTTCAGCTTTTTTTGCTTTTGTTGCTTTTGCTTTTTTTTCAGCCATTGCTGATTACTAATTTGTATTCTACATTTTGTGGAAGACAACACGACAAACTGTAGAAGTGTTAATTTTATTTATAGTTTATATCCTTTAGGTCTTCCAAAATTCGCCAAAAGGAGCGCAAAAATACGATATAATTATTTGATTACCAAACATAAATACCAAGTAAAATTGCACCTTTTGTAATAATCAAATTGTTAAAAAGTTGCAAGATGTAACTACCTAAAACATAGTAGAATTTAATATATTTACGGTACTTAATAATTAATTAAATATAAAAGTTATGGTTAAAGCAAAATACCAAGATGTACTAGAACTAGGAGAATCTCTTGAGATAGCTGATGGAAGTGTTTCTGAAGAGAATGGTGTATTAAAAGTAAAAGGTACAGCAAAAACACAATACGAAAAGAATTTACTATGGGACAAAATCAAAGCCATTGGCGGTGATAATCCTCAAGATATAAAAGCAGATATTAGAGTTGCTGACGATTCTGTATATCACAGACATACAGTGAAATCAGGAGAAACTTTGGGGAAAATTGCAAAACATTACTATGGTGACCCAATGAAATACAAACAGATATTTTCTGCAAATACAGATATATTGAAGAATCCTGATCTTATTCATCCTGGACAGGAACTCATTATACCGAATTTATAATAAATTCTTGCTATTATTTAAGAAAGAGCGGCTTGTATTTTATAAGTCGCTTTTTTGGCTACCTATGTTTTTAGCAAGATGAAGGATCTTTGTTACTTGCTCGTCTACAGTTAATTCTGAATTATCTATTTCTATAGCATCTTCTGCCTTTACCAATGGTGAATCTTCACGTGTTGAATCTATGTGATCTCTAGAAATTAAATTACTCAAAACATCGTTATAACTTAAATTGTGACCTTTCTCAAGTAATTCTTTATAACGCCTTTTCGCCCTAACTTCTGGCGAAGCCACCATAAATAGTTTTAGTTCGGCGTCTGGAAAAACTACAGTTCCTATATCTCTTCCATCCATGACCAAACCTTTATCTTTTCCCATTAATTGTTGTTGTTCTACTAGCTTCTTTCGTATTTCAGATACTGCTGCAACTTGACTTACAAACTGTGATACTTCTAAAGTTCTAATTTCTGATTCAACATTTACATTATTTAAATGAACCTCAGCGAATTGCAAATCTTTGTTATACTTAAAACTAACTGAAATCCTTGGTAAGTGATCTATTAATGTTTCAACATCAAATTTAGTTTTGCTGATAAGGTTATTCTTTAAAGCATAATAGGTTACAGCTCTGTACATGGCACCCGTATCAACGTATATATAGTCGAGACGTTTTGCGATTGCTTTAGCAATTGTACTTTTTCCTGTGGAGGAGTATCCATCAATGGCTATAATTATATTTTTCATCGATTAAGATCTATTTGTAGTCCAAAAAAACTAGTGTTAGATGCACTAGTATATCTAGCATGAGTATAACTAAATCTAATCTTATTCATTTTAAGACCAATACCAACAGATAATCCTGAAAATGTTCTTTGATCCTCAATTCTAAGTTCTTCAGCTCGTCTAAAGTTATAACCCAAACGCACATTAAACGCACCTTTTGGAAAAATTTCTGCACCTAAAATAACATGTCTTAATGCATTATTAAAAAAACTAACCTCTTCTTCGGTCTGATTGCCATCTAAATCTGTTTGAACACGAGCCGGATTTGAAACACCAATGGGCCATTGTTGAAGGTTCTCGAAGGTTAAATGCCATCTCAACGGTACATTTTCTAGGGTTTGAGACATTCCAAAATTTACTTCAAATGGTAATCTTTCATTAGTTCCTGCATAGGTAGTGAATTGAAATCCTAAGTTTCTTACCGTAACTGCTGCATGAAAGTCCAAATCTTCGTCAATATAAAGTGCGCCAAAATCTAATGCACCTCCTATAGAATTATATATTTCTAATTTTGAAGTAATCAGTTTTACATTAGCACCGACATAAAAATCTGTGAACGGAATATTATAGTTATAACCTGCTGATAACGCAGCCTCATTACCACTAAATGTCCCTGTTGGATTTCCATTAATATCATACCCGTCAAAAGAGCCATAGTTAATATAAGTTACTCCAAAATGAAATGTTTGTAGTCTTCTGTCCCAGGTATGTGCGTATGCAGCTGTACCATAGCTTACGTCTCCTAAATAATTAGAGAAATTAACAGCTAATTGATTGTGCATGTCACTATTTATAGTGGCTGGATTGTACAATCCCTGAGTAACATCATAATCAAAATTAGTAATGGTCTTTCCGCCTAACGCTGCCTGTCTGGGAGAATTAACAAGATTTAAAAACTGATAGGTAGAGGAGCCTCCTAGTTGTGCATAGATTGGGTTGCATAACACCAACAATAATAAGACAGTACTCCTCTTTAGCATAGGCTTGCAAAATAACTAAATCTTAGTTAAAACGGTGTGATGGTTTTTTTATTTTTTGAAAACTAAAAACCTCAACATGTGTTGAGGTTTTTTGCTACAATTTCTTAGCGTTTTTAACCTTTTGTTTCGTTAGAGCTATTTGCAATACTTCACTCATATCTGATACGTAATGGAATGTTAGTCCCGAAAGATATTCTTGTTTTATCTCGTCAACGTCTCGCTTATTATCTGTGCTTAATAATATTTCTTTAATACGAGCTCGTTTTGCAGCTAATATCTTTTCTTTAATACCACCAACTGGTAATACTTTTCCTCTTAAGGTAATTTCACCAGTCATTGCTAAACTCTTTTTAACCTTGCGTTGTGTAAACAACGACACTAGAGAGGTTAACATGGTTACGCCTGCACTAGGCCCATCCTTAGGAGTTGCGCCTTCTGGAACGTGTATATGTACATTGTACTTATCAAATATATCAGGACTTAAGCCAAATTCATCTGCATTAGATTTTATATATTCCATAGCAATGGTGGCCGACTCTTTCATCACCTTTCCTAAATTACCTGTAATGGACAAGTTCCCTTTACCTTTAGATAAAATAGATTCAATAAATAATATATCACCACCTACTCTAGTCCAAGCTAGACCAGTTACGACACCAGCCGTATTATTGTTTTCGTATTTATCTCTTTCTAACTTAGGGCTACCAAGAACTTCTACGACATCGTCATTGGTTATTTTTATATTGTATTCCTCTTCCATTGCAATGTTCTTGGCTGCATAACGAACCATCTTAGCTAATTGCTGTTCTAGTCCACGCACACCAGATTCTCTTGTATAACCTTCAATTATTTTTTCTAATTGAGTCTTACCTATTTTGAGTGCCTTACCATCTAATCCATGTTCCTTTAATTGTTTAGGCAGTAAATGGCGCTTAGCTATTTCAACTTTTTCTTCTATGGTATATCCGGTAACATTTATAATCTCCATTCTGTCTAATAGTGCTGGCTGTATAGTATTTAAACTATTTGCAGTAGCTAAGAACATAACCTTAGATAGATCATATCCCATTTCTAAGAAATTATCATAAAATTCGCCGTTTTGCTCAGGGTCTAACACTTCTAACATTGCCGAAGATGGATCGCCTTGATTGCCCACAGATAATTTATCAATTTCATCTAGGACGAAAACAGGATTTGAGGTGCCAGCCTTTTTTAAACTTTGAATGATTCTACCTGGCATTGCGCCTATATATGTTTTACGATGACCTCTAATTTCAGATTCATCTCTCAATCCACCCAGTGAAATTCGAACATATTCTCTACCCAGCGCCTCAGCTACTGATTTGCCTAATGACGTTTTACCTACTCCAGGAGGACCGTAAAGACATAGTATTGGAGATTTCATGTCATTACGTAACTTTAATACTGCGAGATACTCAATAATTCGTTTCTTAACATCATCTAAACCAAAGTGATCTCTATCAAGAATACGCATTGCGCGTTTTAAATCGAACTTATCTTTACTAAATTCATTCCAAGGCAAGTCTAAGAACAAATCAAGGTAGTTGCGTTGAATTGAATATTCTGCAACCTGAGGATTCATGCGTCTTAGTTTAGATAATTCCTTATCAAAATGCTCACTTATCTTTTCGTCCCACTTTTTTGCTTTGGCACGCTCTGCCATCTCCTCTATTTCTTCATCAAATGAGGCACCACCAAGTTCTTCCTGTATGGTTTTCATTTGCTGTTGCAAAAAATACTCGCGCTGCTGCTGACTCATATCACTCTGTACCTTTAACTGAATATCATTTTTCAATTCAAGTTTCTTGTACTCGAGATTCATATATTTTAAGGTCGCCAATGCACGCTCCTTTAAATCATTCATCTGCAATAATTCTTGCTTTTCAGCAACTTTGAGATTCATGTTTGAAGACACAAAATTGATTAAGAACGAATTACTTTCAATGTTTTTAATAGCAAAAGATGCTTCTGTTGGGATGTTGGGACTTTGTTTAATAATCTCTAGAGACAATTCCTTTATGGAGTCGATAATAGCCTTAAACTCTGCGTTGTCTGCAGCTGGTTTAGCTTCCTCAAGATCTGTAATAACAGCACTTAGGTAAGGCGTCTCCTGTACGACTTCAGTGATTTTAAATCGTTTTTTTCCCTGTATAATTATCGTGGTATTGCCATCTGGCATTTTAAGTACTTTTAAAATGCGTGCTACCGTTCCTGTCTTATAAATATCACTTGCTCCAGGATCTTCAACATCTTCATTCTTCTGTGCTACAACACCAATTATTTTTCCTGCCTTATTGGCTTCACTAATTAACTTTATTGACTTATCACGACCTGCAGTAATAGGAATCACAACACCTGGAAATAATACGGTATTTCTCAATGGTAAGATTGGAAGCGATTCTGGTAATGATTCATTATTTATTTGTTCCTCGTCCTCAGGCGTCATTAAAGGGATTAATTCTGAATTTTCATCAAAATCCTGCAATGACAAACTGTCAAGACTAATAAAATTTGGTTTTCTCATCGTATTTTTAGGTCATTCTGTCACTTAACAAGACAAAACAACGTATTTTTTAAATTATTTCAATTCTGTTATTGCTTGATTTACATAGGTTTAAAACAATAACTCTCAAATCTTCAACGCTATAAGGTCAATTGTTGTGCCAATACTTAAGAGTCTACATAATTATTTTTTGATTAAGTGTAACAAATCATAACTTTAATAATCTTTATATAAAACCAATTGAGTTTTTGACGTCAACCAATCAAAATACCGATGATTTAATAGAACAGTGTAAAGCGAGAAATCAGCAAGCACAAATGGAAGTGTATAATAGATATTACAAAGCCATGTTCAATACTGCCTATCGCATTGTTAATAAACATGATGAGGCTGAAGATATTATGCAAGAGTCGTTTTTAACTGCTTTTGCAAAATTGAACACATTAAAAGATAACAAAATGTTTGGACCTTGGTTAAAACGCATTGTAGTGAATCAAAGTATTAAGGAATACCATCGTAATAAATCAAAATTTGAAGTTGGATTAAATGAACACTTGTATAAAATACCTGAGGATAAAGAAGAGCAAGAAGAATTGTCAAACTTCATTGTTATTACTGATTTAAAAAATGCGATGGC
>JABDIQ010000271.1 GCA_013003655.1 Winogradskyella sp.
CCACTAAAAGTGTTTCACCAATGACATCATCGTATTGTTTAATTAACTGCCAGGATACTGCGTTATCTGAAGATTTAAAGATGTAAGAACCCGTACCGTATTGACTGGTAGTGTACGAATAAATAAATTCATTATCAGCCATTTTTGAAAAATTATTGGCATTACCTGATGTTCCGGATTCTATAGTTCCAATTCCATCTAGTATGGTCCATGTATTGCCGCCATCAACGGTTTTTAATATAAATCTTCCTAGGCTTGGTGTACTAGGTTCCTTCTGGCCAACCGCATAACCAACAGTATTATTAACAAAAAAAGTATCTCGCTTAAGTCCATAAATACCTACTTCGACACTCTCTATGTTAGAGCTTGACAAGTTATAGCGTCTTGTTTGACCGTAGTTAGATTCGTTTAAATACAAGTAGTTATTATAAAAAGAAAAACCAATTTCGCTTATTAAAGATAATTCCGTCCATGAGTCTCCACCGTCATTTGTTCTTATAACCGTATCTCCGGCCATAGCGTAGCCAATTTGATCATTACTAAAATGAAAGTTGGTATAAAATCCATCAAACTCAGGATCTATATCAACCCAGTTATCTCCTCCATCAGTAGTTTTAAACATTCCAGAGAAAGCTCCTAATGTGGACATGTATCCAACATTTTCATTTATAAAATAAATCTCATTTACAATGCGTTCAGTTGTCGTTGAAGGGAAGGTTAAAAGAATCTCGCTCCATGTATCACCACCATCTGTAGTTTTATATAAAAAAATTTGTTCTTGGTTTGCTGAGTTAAAGTAATTTCCGGTGATGTAACCTATGTTCTCATTTGTAAAATGAACATCCTTATAATCAAACACACCACCTAATCTAACAATATCTCGCTGCCACGTCAGCCCTTGATCTTCAGTTTTTAAAATAATACCATCATCACCTACAATTATAGCTTTATTAGCATTGAGAATTTGTGCTTCATTTAACGGATTGACTGTTAACCTCTGAAAATCTCTTACATCGTGAGCAGACCATGAAATTCCACCATTAGTGGTAGTTAATAATGAAGCACCACCAATTACAAACCCATTTTGCTCGTTCCAAAATCTTACATGAGATAATCTCTCGTTTTTAATTTGTGCATACTGTCCACATTGTGCATGGATACTGAGAGACATTAAAAACAAAAAGGTAAATAAATATTTCATAAGTAAGTTGTGTAGCGGAAATAGAAGGGTTGGTTAACAGCAATAATATGGATAAAAATAGTACTACAAGTTCTTTAAAACAAAAAAGCATCCCGATTTTTGAAGATTCAAAAAAAGGAAAGCCTTTCATTGGAATACCAAACTACAATTTGGTACTACTGTATTTCTGCGTTTAAACAGAAATAACAACACAACTATTTTTAAACTTAAAGCCCTTTATAAAAAGACTTTTTTGTTTTGCGGTCTGGACGGGACTCGAACCCGCGACCTTCGCCGTGACAGGGCGACATTCTAACCAACTGAACTACCAGACCGTTGCATAAAGCGGTTGCAAATATACATTGCATTTTCAATAACGCAAACAAATTTAAACAAAATTGAAGATAGTACTACACAAATTTCTGACGTTCTATCATGTAAGTCGTAAGTATGCTGTTAAAACCTGCATTAATATCAGCCTCCACATACTTTATGCGGTATTGACCACATTTAAGTTTTATGGTCTTAAAATACTCCTTAACAGCCTTTTTATAATTGTCCTTAATATTATCTGGATAAACATTTAAAAACTCACCTGTCTCCACATCTACAAATTTTCTAGGCTTATTATCATAGGCCAATTCTTTTTCTCTATTCTTATCAAATACGTGAAACATAACAACTTCGTGCTTATTATATTTTAAATGCCTTAGCGCTTCAAATAATTTTTCTTCTGATGTTGCTGTCTGAAACATGTCTGTAAAGAGAAAAATAAGCGACCTGCGATGAATCTTTTCTGCAATCTGATGTAAATAGGTGTACGTATTGGTTTCGTTACTTACAGACGTTAGCGAAACGGAATCACTTAATTGTTTTAACAACATTTGATGATGTCGTTCACTACCTTTTTCAGGAGCATAATAATCATACGTATCGCTATATATGCTTAAACCAACCGTGTCTCTTTGCTTCTTTAGAATATTCATTAAAGAGGCACAGGCTAATGCTGAAAATCCTATTTTATTTAAACTGTTTATAGACATCTTAGACACCTTTGGATAGTGCATTGAGGCACTATTATCTAAAATTAGATGGCATCTTAAGTTGGTCTCCTCATCATAGCGTTTGGTATACAAACGATCTGTTTTTGCAAATAGCTTCCAGTCTATATGTTTTGTACTCTCACCTTGATTGTAGATTTTGTGCTCGGCAAATTCCGCAGAAAAACCGTGAAATGGACTTTTATGCATCCCAGCAATAAAGCCTTCAACGACTTGTTTTGCTAATAGTTCAAGGTTTTTAAAACCTCCTGTTTTGCTTAGCTCTAATTGTAAATCCATATACAGTGAAACTAAAAAAGGTTTGCCTAAACGGCAAACCTTTTATCATTTCTTTTGTAAATCTTTTTTACAATAAGGCGTCTATTGCTTCAGAGTAAGCGGTTTTTGGAGCAACACCTACTTGTCTGCCCACAACTTCTCCATTTTGAAACACCAATACTGTGGGTATGTTTCTAACACCGTATTTTGCAGCAAACTCTTGGTTTGCGTCTACATCAACCTTACCTACTACGGCTTTGCCTTCGTATTCTTTACTTATTTCATCAATGATTGGCCCAACCATTCTGCAAGGTCCGCACCAGGCTGCCCAAAAATCTACCATTACTGGCTTATCACTTTTTAATACTGTTTCTTCAAACGACGCATCTGTTATTTCTAATGCCATATTTTTTAATTTTATATTTTTCTTTGCTTTAGTTCTGCAAAATTAGTCAAAAATATTTCGAAACCTTACAGTGGCAGTATTTGTTTTGGCTATGTTATTATTGTTTAGATTTATTACTACCGGTTGAATGATAAGGCAAATACTAATTCAATTTGTATTTCATATTCATTTGTTCTAATTCATCTAGAAGTTCCTGAGATATCTGCACTTTTTGTTTACGACTTGGCATTTCTAGTTTTATTTCTTCTTCATTATCATAAATAACAAAATTAAGCGCATGCTTACCATTGTGCATCTTTAGCATTTCTTGTAATTGCTTTATACTGTCCTCTTTTAATTCTGAAAGATCTAATTGTACCGACAGCTTTTTAGCATAGGTGTCCATAACATCATGTAACAATTGAAAATTATTGAACTGTAGCCTAGGCTCACCTGTTTTACCAGTTTCTCTATTGGTCCACCCTTCTCTTACCATTACACGTATATATACAAATGAATTTTGAATTAAGAAGTGTCTAAATTTTAGATACTCTTCACCAAAAATTCTAAACTCGTGGCTATCGGTATAGTCTTCGAGTATAAATGATGCCCATCCTTTACCTTGCCTACTAACACGATGCTGAACACTACTTACTACGCCTCCAAAAGTTAACTCTCTATTAATAACATCATTTAAATTCTGGAATACGGACAAATTAGCATTGCAAAAGGTTTGCATCTCAATTTTAAAATCATCTAAAGGATGTCCTGAAATATAGATACCGACTACTTCTTTTTCGCGAGCTAGTTTTTCCATCGTACCCCATTCTTCACATGGTGGTACTACTGGCTCTGCAATTTGAACTTCACTGGCTTCACCGAATAAACTTACCTGAGCTGAGTTTTCGTTCTCTTGATATTTGGCACCGTATTTTATTGCTTTTTCTAAAAACGTAATGCCGTCACCTTCTTGCGCAAAATATTGCGCTCTATGGGTATCTTTAAAACAATCGAAACCACCTGCATTTGCTAGACCTTCGAAGGATTTTTTGTTAGCTGCTCTCAGATCTATGCGTTTGGCCATATCAAAGATTGATTTGTAAGGACCATCCTTTTTACGGTTCTCAACTATGGTTTTTACGGCGCCATGGCCCACGCCTTTTATTGCACCCATACCAAAACGCACTGCATTATCTTTATTTACTGAAAACTTATAGTAACTCTCATTAACATCTGGCCCTAAAACGGGTAGTCTCATGCGCTTACACTCTTCCATGAACATAGTGACTTGTTTAATGTCACTCATGTTATTAGATAATACAGCCGCCATATATTCAGCAGGATAATGCGCTTTTAAATAAGCCGTTTGGTAAGCAATCCATGCATAACACGTTGAGTGCGATTTGTTGAAAGCATAACTCGCAAAGGCTTCCCAGTCTTTCCAAATTTTCTCTAATTTCTCCGCATCCAGCCCTTTTTCAACCGCTTGCGAAATAAACTTAGGCTTCATTTTATCTAAAACGGCTTTCTGCTTTTTCCCCATGGCTTTTCGCAAGACATCGGCTTCACCTTTGGTAAATCCTGCCAACTTTTGCGAAAGTAACATCACCTGCTCTTGATAGACTGTAATACCATAGGTTTCTTTAAGATACTCTTCCATTTCAGGAAGATCATATTCAATGGCTTCTTGTCCGTGCTTACGACGAATAAAACTCGGAATATACTCCATTGGACCTGGTCTGTACAAGGCATTCATGGCAATAAGATCATCAAATACCGTAGGCTTAAGATCTTTCATGTGCTTCTGCATTCCAGCAGATTCATATTGAAATATCCCTACCGTTTCTCCTTTTTGAAACAATTCATAGGTTTTGTCATCATCGAGGGGAAAGGTATCCGGATCTAGTTCAATACCGTGTTTGGCCTTAACTATTTTAACGGTATCTTTTATTAAAGTCAGCGTTTTTAAACCTAGGAAGTCCATTTTTAATAGTCCGGCTTCCTCCACAACAGAGTTATCAAATTGGGTAACGTAAAGGTCTGAATCTTTAGCTGTTGCTACAGGGACATAATTGGTGATATCACCAGGTGTTATGATAACACCGCAAGCATGTATTCCGGTATTTCTAACCGATCCTTCAAGTACTCTTGCCTGGTTTACAGTTTCCGCTTCTAAATCTTCACCATCAGAAATATTAAGCAGTTGATTCACCTTATCGAGGTCTTCGGATCTGAATTTTCGTTGAAGTTCCTTTTCTTCTAAACCAAAGATTTTTCCGAGCTTAGACATTGTAGGCACAAGTTTAGCAATACGGTCTGCATCGTTTAGAGGCAAGTCTAAAACTCTAGCCGTATCTCTAATCGAAGATTTTGCGGCCATTGTTCCGTAGGTGATGATTTGAGCAACTTGGTTAGACCCGTATTTATCAATAACATAGTCCATAACCTTGCTACGTCCTTCATCGTCAAAATCTATATCAATATCTGGCATACTTACCCGATCTGGATTTAGAAATCGCTCGAAAAGGAGATCGTACTTAAGCGGATCTATATTGGTTATTTTTAAACAATACGCCACAACTGAGCCAGCAGCCGATCCTCTTCCTGGACCGACAGAAACACCCATTTTTCGTGCTTCTCTAATGAAATCTTCTACAATTAAAAAGTAACCAGGATATCCTGTGTTTTCAATGACTTCAAGCTCAAAATTAATGCGCTCTTTTATGTCATCTGTGATTTCGCTGTAGCGTTGTTTAGCGCCTTCAAAAGCAAGGTGTTTTAAATACGCATTTTCACCACGTTTGCCTCCGTCGTGTGGATCTTCAGTATGCTTAAAATCCTCAGGAATTTCAAATTCTGGCAACAATACATTTCGCGCAAGCTTAAAATATTCGATTTTATTTATAACCTCTTCAACATTAGATATCGCTTCCGGAATATCAATAAACAAGGCTTTCATTTCTTCAGCCGATTTAAAGTAGTACTCCTGATTTGGCAAGCCATATCTATACCCTCTACCTCTACCGATTGGTGTGGCCTGTTTTTCGCCGTCTTTTACACAGAGTAAAATATCATGTGCATTGGAGTTTTCTTTATCAATGTAATATGTATTGTTTGTTGCAACAATTTTTATATTATGCTTACGAGCTAAATCGATCAATACGGTGTTGGCTCTGTCTTCATCTTCTTGATTATGCCTCATTAATTCAATGTAGAGATCATCTCCAAATTGAGATTTCCACCATAATAAGGCTTCTTCTGCTTGTTTTTCACCAACATTTAAAATTTTACTAGGCACCTCTCCATACATATTTCCAGTTAGTACGATGAGGTCTTCTTTATGTTTCTCAATGGCAGCCTTGTCAATACGAGGTACGTAATAAAATCCTTCGGTATAAGCAATAGAAGATAGTTTGGCTAAATTTTGATAACCCGTTTTGCTTTTTGCTAGCAATACTATTTGATAACCATTATCTTTTCTTGATTTATCTGAGCGATCTTCGCAAACAAAAAATTCACAACCAATAATCGGTTTTAGTGGTTTACCAACAGGTTCTTTGCCTTCAGCAAGTGCATCTTCATTTCTTTTATGGAGTTGCTTGTTATAATTAGACACTTCTCTAACAAAATGAAAGGCTCCCATCATATTGCCATGATCTGTTAGTGCTAC
>JABDIQ010000329.1 GCA_013003655.1 Winogradskyella sp.
AAACATTCCATCACTTTATAAAAATTTACTAGAGGCTCTTAATCTATTCTATGAAGATCGTGGTTATGAGGTTTCCACTGACAATCTAAAACTTAATCTGGATTTGAAACAATTTTTTCAATATTACAGAGTGCTCAATGCTACTTTTCTTGCAGAAAGAATTGGTATGAATCCAACATTATTATCACAGTATGTCCGAGGAAACAAAACTCCTTCTTCAAAGCAAACCAATAAGATAATTCATGGAATACAGACCATTGGTAAAGAATTATCAGACATTAACTTGGTGTAGACAAAATAACGTTACCTAACAACGGCTATAATCCAGCTGGGCTTTTCCACTACCCTGAAATTTCCTACATTTAATAATAACATAATTCCGTAAATCTCTGCGGCAGTCAAAGAAGCGGGATCATAGCCGAAACCGTTATGGGCAATTTAAGAACCAATAAATAAACTAAAAATGGAACGATATAAGAATTTACACTCTTGGATGATAGTTCCATTCATAATCGTACAAGTCAGTATATTTAGTTATTACTGGCCAAAATTTACAACCCAGAGTTGGGAAATTCATTTTCATTATTGGTTAGTATCCTTTTGGTATCTCCTATTAATCGTACAGCCGTATTTAATTTCTAAAGGCAAAATTCTTAATCATAGAACATTAGGCATTGTTGGTTTTTTGTTAGCAGGTGGTGTGCTATTTACGGGCTTAAATATATTGGACATTCCACTCAGACTTGCGGACTCTTTTAACCCAAACAAACCAGGTCCACCAGTTTCATTTTACTATGGAACATTAATAATTGAATTCGTATCTATCTTGGCTTTTGGGTATGCTGTGATTAAAAGTATTATTCATAGAAAAAATGTAAAGGAGCATTCTTGGTGGTTAATAGCTTCAGTATTTTATATGATGTCTCCTGCATTAGGACGTGGAATGATTCTCTTTTGGAGAAAAATATTACCTCCAGAAAATTTCAAGCCTTTTTATGCTTTTGCTAGTTCGGAACTTATATATCTAATTCTACTCCTATTGTTTGCATCAAAATTTGGAAAGTTTAAGCATCAAGCCACAATTATCGGAATTGTTCTGATATTTATTAGACTATTGAGAGTACCAATGGGTTCTTCCGAAACTATACAGGAATTTCTCAGGGCGGTAATAAAATATTAAAAAAGCCCATAACAATGCATAAAATGTTCATTGCGAGCAAAAGCTCGCAACGCCATTTATGCGAGACAGTTAGGCACAAGCATAAAAACATGAAAGCATCATTTATTGTTTTGATACTTTTATTATTTGTTTCTACCCAATGTATTGCTTGTATTTGTACGGTTCCTTCGGAATTAAAGGCACTTCAGGAACGTGAATATGAAATCTCTAGTGGTATTTTTATTGCTAGAGTGACAGAAATAGACTTCGAGACGAGTTCATTTCAATTTATCGTTTTAGAATCTCTTAAAGGGGAAAATATTAATCGAAAACTCAAAGGAACATTCAAAGGTGATTGTACCCCTAGTATTCGACATAAAGGAAAATGGATATTATATGGACAATTTGACAACGATAATATCTTCAGAATCAATGCTTGTGGACTAACCCGAAGTTTTAAACACCCTTACTCCAACATTAGAGCCACAAAAGGCCCTCCACCTCCTCCACCAAGAGAACCCATAAATGATTCAGCCATTAAAAAGCATAAGAAACTAACTAAAAAATGGATTAAGGAGAATGTTCCTAAATCGAAACGCGATTTGGCAAATGAAATAAAGGAGTTAAAAACTAAGAATTAAAAAATGCCAGTGCCTAACAACGGCTATAATCCAGCGCTGCTTTAGTACTTCCTTGAAATTTCCTACATTTAATTAAAACAAGGAACTGGCTAAAATGTGAAACGGTCAGGGCTCGCTTTTGCCGGCGCTAATTTTTCCTGCAAGGCAGGAAACCCACCGCTGAGCTTCGCCCTTAACACCGCGCCGATATCATAGCCAAGACCGTTGGCAGTAATGTAAAAATCACACAAAATGAAAGTAACTCTAATTAGTATTCCCGTTCGAGACCAAGAAAAAGCCTTGAAATTTTATACCGAGAAATTAGGCTTTATCAAAAAGAAAGATGAACCATTAGGTGGTGGAAATAGATGGCTGACTTTAGTTTCTAAAGAATGGAAAGATGGACCAGAACTGTTATTGGAACCAGGACCAAATCATTTTGAGCCGTGTAAAATATATCAAGATGCACTGTTGGAGGCTGGAATGCCATACACACAATTTGATGTTATAAGTGTTGATGCAGAATATGAGCGACTAATAAAACTTAACGTAGAATTCAGCGTGAAACCATCTATAATGGGAACATGGAAATATGCAGTATTTAACGATACCTGTGGAAACAACATTCAGATTGTGGAGGAATTGTAAAAAACACTACTGCCAACAACGGCTATAATTCATTGTGGTTTTGTGCCACACCAAAATAAAAGTATAAAACAAACGGCTGGATTTCTGCGGAATAATCCTGCGGATGATTCCACAACGAAATCATAGCCTAGACCGTTGTGCTTCATTATCCCTACGCTGAAGCTTCGGAATAGAAACTATGACAAACCGCTAACCAATGATTAAGTTTTTTAGAAAAATACGATACGACCTTATGGAAAAAAACAAAACTGGAAAGTATTTGAAATACGCTATTGGAGAAATTATATTGGTTGTTGTTGGGATTTTGATTGCCTTACAAATTAACAATTGGAATGAGGGAAGAAAAGCCATCACACAGGAAATCAAAATCTTAAAGGAACTTAAAAGCGATTTAAAATCAACTCAAAAAGAAGTTGTTGAAACTTATATTTTTACTAATAATAGACAGCGCTCTACCGTTTTAATACTTGACTATTTTGAAAAAGCAAGTCCCGTTGACGATAGTTTAAAAAAAGCATTTGAAGAAATAAATATGGATGGTTTATTCAACATAGCGAATACCGCCTACAAGTTTATCGAAAATCAAGGTATTAATATCTTAAGTAATGATAGTTTGCGTATTAGAATTACCCAAATGTATGAGCGTCAATTTAAAAATATTCAGAATCGTGAGACTAAAAATTGGGTAATAATTAATGAAGAATTACTTCCTTATATGAATGAGCATTTTATATCGTCTCCAACAATAGATAGAAATATTTCATTTTCAGTAAATGCTATAAATACACCAAAAAACATTAATTCATTAAGGAAAGATTTTGGGTTTAAAAATATGATTTTAAGACTTCAAAATTTGTTATTAGTGCGTTTAAATTGGCAAAAGGAAGCACTTTCTGAATTAGAGGAGCTTATAAAAGACATACAAGTAGAAATTGATAGGTTGAGTAATTGAATTAGAATAACGAAA
>JABDIQ010000011.1 GCA_013003655.1 Winogradskyella sp.
GGAGATTATTGTTTGCGTCGTTTTAATTTGGCAAAAATAGAAAAAATGTATCACATTTTGATTTTAGGAACACACTTATAATATTTTGTTACCGGTTTACTCAAGGCTTTTAAATTTAAATGATCAGATACTTTAGTAATATCTTTTACTTTATTAGATTTTACTAAAACATTGATGTTTTGTGTATTAGTCTGATATGCCAGATTAAATATTTCACCTTTAAACACAAAATAACCAGCTTCGTCTTCGCTCAAATTGTAAGCCTTCATAACCTTTTTTAGAGGTTCATTTAGATCATTTCGTGAAAATTTAGTATCCCTGATTTTTATTTTTAATAACGATCTATTTAAAATCATACTACAAAGTGTTTTCAACACGAAATCTGAGTGATTTTCCCAATTTTTAATAGCCGAAACTATATCGTAATCATCTAATTTTGAAAAAACTTCTAAAGCCTCATCATCTAAATAAGTTAGGCTTTTCTCCTGAGTAAGGAAATAGTTTAAAGCCACAGAGCATTGTAATTGCTCTCCATTACTGGCTAAATATTTAGCTCGTTTTAAAACTCTAATCAATAACTGCTCTGCAACTAAACTTGTTTTATGTAAGTACACTTGCCAATACATAAATCGTCGTGCAATTAAGAATTTCTCCGCACTATATATTCCTTTTTTCTCAATGACTAATTGGTTATTAAAAACTGTAAGCATTGAAATGAGACGCTCACTATTAATATTACCTTCAGCAACACCTGCATAGAAACTATCTCTTTTTAAATAATCTGCTCTATCCATGTCTAATTGACTCGAAATCAATTGGCACATAAACTTTTTAGGATAGGTTCCTTTGAATAATTCAATAGCTAACGTTAAACTTCCGTTAAACTCATCATTGAGTTTTTGCATAAAACGCAACGAAATATCTTCATGTGAGGTGCCACTAACAATACTGTTTTCCATTGCGTGAGAAAATGGTCCATGACCAATATCGTGCAGTAAAATGGCCATATAAAGCGCAGACTCTTCTTCGTTTGAAATTGTAACATCCTTAAAACGAAGCACATTGACCGCTTTTTGCATTAAATGCATACTGCCAAGCGCATGATGAAACCGTGTATGATGTGCACCAGGATAGACCAAATAGGATAGTCCCATTTGGCTTATTCTTCTTAGTCTTTGAAAATATTTATGCTCAATCAAATTAAAGACCTCGACATTTGGTATAGTAATAAAACCGTAAATTGGGTCGTTAAATATTTTGAGCTTTTTTACAGAATTCAAGCGATAACAATTTAACTTAAACTAAACAAATATACATGAACACTATAAATATTCTTTGGGTAGATGATGAAATTGATCTTTTAAAACCACATATTTTATTCTTAGAACAAAAGAATTACGTCGTAACAACATGCCAAAGCGGTACGGAAGCCCTAGAATTAATAGCAGACAAAAGTTTTGATATTGTTTTTTTAGATGAAAACATGCCTGGTCTTACAGGATTAGAAACATTGCATGAATTAAAGGAAAAAAGGGCTAATCTTCCGGTTGTAATGATTACCAAAAGTGAGGAAGAGTATATAATGGAAGAAGCCATTGGAAGCAAAATAGCAGACTATTTAATAAAACCTGTTAATCCCAATCAAATACTATTAAGTCTTAAAAAGAATCTGGATTTATCCCGATTGGTTTCAGAAAAAACAACCTCAAACTACCAGCAAGAATTTAGAAAAATTGCTATGGATTTAGCTATGGTAAATTCTTATGAAGAATGGGTAGAATTATACCAGAAATTAATTTATTGGGAATTACAGTTGGAATCTATAGAGGATATAGCACTCACAGATATATTAGAGTCACAGAAGACTGAAGCCAATCTACAATTTGGTAAGTTCATAGAAAAAAACTATCCCAATTGGTTTAATGCAAATATGGACAGTCCTATTTTATCCCATCAATTGTTTAAAGAAAAAGTGGTTCCTGAATTAAGTAAGGATCAACCAACGGTATTAGTTGTTATTGATAACCTTAGATATGACCAATGGCGTGCCTTTGAACCAATTGTAACTAATTATTACAAAAAGATCAGTGAATTTCCATTTTTTAGTATTCTTCCAACCGCAACGCAGTATGCAAGAAATGCTATCTTTTCAGGTTTAACACCGACAGACATGGAGCGTCTACATCCTAATTATTGGAAAAACGATACTGATGAAGGCGGAAAAAATTTATATGAGTCAGAGTTTTTAGAGGCGCAGCTAAAACGACTGGGTTTATCTCATATAAGTTATGAATATCACAAAATCACAAACTTAAAGAGTGGTAAGAAACTAGCTGAAAATTTCAAATCATTAAAAGATAAAGACCTTTCTGTGATCGTATACAATTTTGTGGATATGCTTTCACATTCTAAAACAGAAATGGAAGTAGTAAAAGAATTAGCTTCTAATGATAAAGCATACAGATCGTTAACCGTGAGCTGGTTTAAAAATTCACCATTGCTAGAGATGATTGCACAAGCACAGCATTTAGGGTTTAAACTGATCCTAACCACAGACCATGGCACTATCAATGTCAATGCGCCATCAAAAGTTATTGGTGATAGAGACACCAGTCTTAATCTGCGATATAAAACCGGACGCAGTCTTACATATCAAGATAAAGACGTAATGGCTGTTAAGGACCCAAAATCAATTCACTTGCCAGCATTAAATATGAGTAGTTCTTTCATCTTTGCGAAAGGTGATATGTTCTTAGCTTATCCAAACAACTATAATCACTATGTGAGTTATTACCGTAACACTTACCAACATGGAGGTATTTCATTGGAAGAAATGATCATTCCGTTTGTTGTTTTACAGCCTAAATAATTCCATGTAATGCATATTTTTCCGATGAAATGCATATTTTTCTAGGATTTCTGATTTAAAATACGTAGTATTGTAATCTAATTTTAAATGTAGAACCCTTGTTAAATAAGGAACTGACATATCATTTAAATGAAATAGATTCAGTAGCTCAGCAAATAGTACAGAATCTTGAGTCTAAAGTTGTTGTATTTAAAGGTCAGATGGGTACTGGAAAAACAACTTTAATCAAGGCTATTGTGAAGACGCTGACAACAAATGAACTAGTGAATAGTCCTACATTTTCTGTAGTTAACGAATATCAATTTATAAATGATAGCATTTACCATATTGATTTATATCGTGTTGAAAAATTAGAGGACGCATTAAATTTTGGTATAGAAGATTATATATATAGTGAGCAATGGTGTTTTATAGAATGGCCGGAAATTATTGAGACTATTTTACCTGAACGCTATAATGAAATTAGTATTGATACTATTGATACAAATACAAGATCCCTCAAATTAACTATAAGAACTCAAATATTAACCTAAAATTAGCCTTAAACACAGACAAAATCTTTAATTAAATTTTGATGACACCGTTCACAAGGTGTAAGAATTGCGGAAAAACCGTAATACAGAACTCAAAATTCAAGTGACTTTAACATTAAGAAGCTATGGAACACCTCAATGAGGCTGTAAATTTGTAGTAATTAATTAATCCCTTGAATTATGAAAACAAAAAATCTAATTCTGTCACTTGCAATTGTTGGAGGGTTGTTATTTACTGTCGAGGCTACTGATATAATCGATTTAAATGGACAAGCCACAACACAAGTTGACAAAACAAAACTCAAAGTTCCAACTTGGGGAAGCGTCGATAAGACAAAGCTCAAAGTTCCAACAAACGGAGTTGACAAAACAAAGCTCAAAGTTCCAACGAACGGAGTCGACAAAACAAAGCTCAAAGTTCCAACAAACGGAATCGAAGCGTGATAGTTTAAAATCCCCTCATGGGGATAGGCTAAAGTATAGTCGAAAAATTCTTATGGGGAGTGTGATAGCTATTTTAGTAGCTGCCACTCCCTTTTTGTTTTACGTTTATGAATATGTGCCGCATACCAAAATTTGGGAAACACCGTTTTTTACCTATGAGAGTAATTTTTATGAAGACGCCTATGTAGGTATATGGGTTCTTATGATGAAGATTGTACCTCTGCTCCTATCGTTGCTTTGGTTCTTCACTTGTCGCCATTGGTGGTATCATGCCTTATTAGTGCCAATCGCCATGTTTGCATTCCAAATTTTAAGCGCTTTAAATGATGATAATCGTTTTATGGATGAATTTCATATTGTTTGGTTATTGCCTGTTATGGCCATTGTCATACCTTCTATATATTTATTAAGAGCACGTATGTTTAATCGTATAAACGATGCTGATAAAACAATGGAGGAACTTGAAGAGGAATTCAAGATTAAACCAAAAACATTTATGGATAAGGTAAAGCAGTATTTTTAGTTATAATTACTACCATCAATTAAATAATTTATTTGTAATTTGAGTTTATAATACAACTCAATGGGCAAATCGTTATCACCTTTTACTAAAGCACAATTATTACCACAAGAAGAAACACTTGAAATTCACAAAAAAAAGGGCGATCTATTTATAGGTATCCCAAAAGAAAAACACTTTCAAGAAAAACGAGTGTGTTTAACACCAGATGCGGTTTCTGCACTTACCGCAAACGGACATAGAGTAATGATAGAGTCTGGTGCTGGCGAGGGCGCTAACTTTAAGGATAAAGATTATAGTGAATCTGGTGCAGAAATAACAAAAGATACAGCGAAGGTCTTCTCATGCCCTATAATTCTGAAAGTTGAACCAGCAGCTTTAGATGAAATTGAATTAATTAATCCACAATCTCTTATAATATCCGCCTTACAGTTAAAAACACAGGGTAAACCTTACTTTGAAGCTCTAGCAAAAAAACGAATAACAGCACTTGCTTTTGAATTCATTAAAGATGAAGATGGTGCGTTTCCTGCAGTACGTTCTTTAAGCGAAATAGCTGGTACGGCTTCAATCTTAATTGCATCAGAACTTTTGTCTAACGTCAATGGTGGTAATGGATTAATGATGGGCAACATCAATGGTGTGCCGCCAACGGAAGTACTGATACTAGGTGCTGGAACTGTAGGAGAATTTGCAGCCAGATCGGCAATTGGACTCGGGGCTAACATTAAGGTGTTTGATAACTCAATTACTAAACTACGATGTTTACAATCTAATCTTGGTCGTACAATTTACACATCCACTATGCAACCAAAGAATTTATTAAAAGCCCTAAAGCGTTGTGATGTGGCCATCGGTGCTGTACGTGGTAATAATAGATCTCCAATAGTTGTTACAGAAAGTATGGTTAATTCTATGAAACGTGGCTCTGTAATTATTGACGTAAGCATTGATATGGGCGGTTGCTTTGAAACTAGCGAAGTTACAACACATGACCATCCTACATTCGATTTTAATGGAATTATACATTATGGTGTGCCTAATATACCAGCTCGTTATTCTAGAACGGCTTCAGTATCAATAAGTAATATCTTTACGCCTTACCTTCTACAGATTGGTGAATATGGTGGTATTGAAAACGCTATTCGTTTTGACAAAGGTTTGAAAAATGGATTGTATTTTTACCACGGAATATTAACAAACAGATCTGTAGCAGAATGGTTTGGTTTAGACTTTAGCGATGCCAATCTTCTGATTTTTTAATCCTATCTGATTGATTTTAAAGGTAATTAAACAATTATTAAATGAATATTTATCAACGCTTTGG
>JABDIQ010000036.1 GCA_013003655.1 Winogradskyella sp.
GCGGTTGCACCAACAATGGCAATTGTTTCTTTTTGCGGCTCTGCGGGCGTTTGTTGTGCGTATCCTAAAGTGATACACAAAACGAGTAAAATGATGGTTGTATATGTTGTTTTCATTATAATAAATTTTGTATTAATCTAAAGAATCGCAATGCAGCAGTTCTTTTTCTTTTTTCTTTACAGGTTGAGTTTTTAAGCCTCTATTTTTTTCTTGTAGCATAAGGTTAATCAACTCACTCTTTTCTTTTTTAATTTGCTGTCTTAAAGCTTCATCACGTTTTAGATCAAAATAGGTAGCACCTTCAATGATCGTCTTCTCGGCTTTGGCATAAATAGATAGTGGATGATCACTCCATAGAACAAGATCCGCATCTTTACCAACTTTTAAGCTGCCAACTCTGTTATCTATATGCAAGAGTTTTGCTGGATTTAGCGTTACCATTTTTAAGGCTTCCTCTTCGGTGACACCACCATACTTTATAGCTTTTGCCGCTTCCTGGTTGAGTCGTCTAGACATTTCGGCATCATCACTATTAATGGCTGTTGTTACACCCACTTTTTGCATAATTGCCGCATTGTAAGGTATGGCATCATTGACCTCATATTTGTAGGCCCACCAATCGCTAAAGGTCGATCCGCCTACACCATGTTCTTTCATTTTATCTGCTACCTTATAGCCTTCTAAGATGTGTGTAAAGGTGTTAATATTAAAGTTGAATCGCTCAGCGACTTTCATTAACATATTTATTTCGCTCTGAACGTAAGAATGGCATGAAATGTATCTTTCTTTATTAAGAATTTCGGCCAGCACTTCCATTTCAATGTCTTTCCGATACGGTTTGCCACTTTTTTTGAGCGCATCATATTCCTTAGCTCTATTAAAATAATCCATGTAAACCTGCTCCACGCCCATTCTTGATTGTGGAAAACGAATACCGTTATTACTTCTTGATTGTTTTACATTTTCACCGAGAGCGAATTTTATAAATTTTGGAGAATTAGTGTAGATATAATCATCTGCATCTTCGCCCCATTTTAGTTTTATAATGGCTGATCTACCACCAATAGGATTTGCAGAGCCATGCAGTATTTGGATTGATGTAACACCACCTCCTAAGTTTCTATAAATGTCAATATCTTCATCATCAATTACGTCTTCAATAGATACTTCAGCGGAAGAATTATGTCCTGCCTCATTTATAGAAGCAGCGCCTATATGTGAGTGTTCATCAATAATGCCAGGCGTAATGTGTTTGCCTGTAGCATCTATGATTTTGGCGTTTCTATCACTTAAACCTTTACCTATTTTTGAGATTTTACCATTTTTAACTAAAATGTCGCTGTTCTCAATAATGCCGTCGTCTTCGTTAGTCCAAATCGTGGCATTTTTAAAAAGTAGGGTTTCTGCTTTCGGTAATTCATCAAATCCGTATGCCATATTAGGGTAGGTGACATCTACCATGTTTACACCTTCATTTTTATCTGTATTGTTTTTGTCTTTTTCCTCGTCTTTGTCATCAGATTTAACTTTTACAGTATTTAAATCATATTCATTGCCATTGGGTAATATGGCTTTTCCGTTTAAAGAATTTCCATTGGAAGTTTTGGCTGAAATTCTTATATATTCATTAGATGTGCTATCCGCAGTTTTGAATATTAAATTAATCCAGTCATCTGAATATGTCAACGTACTGCCAAGTTCATTATCTCCACTAATTATTTTTGACTTTGGTTTGGATAGCTCGCCATCAATATTAAGATTATAAGCCTCTCCTGCCAGTTTAAAATTGTACTCGCCTCTTATGTCTTTTACATTCATGTCTTCGATGACGTGTCTTTCACCTTGAACCCAATTTTCATAAAGTGTTGTTTTGTCATCAAAAATATCGCCAGATGTGATAAGAAAATTGGCATATTTCCCACTATTTAATGAGCCTATTTGGTTTGACTTACCTAATAGTTGAGCAGGAGTTAAGGTTAATGCCTCTAATGCCTTCTCTTTGGAAAGACCATGCTTTATGGCCGTCATTAAATTAGATTTAAATTCTTTAGGCGATTTTAAACCATGAGTAGTTAAAGCAAATTTTATTTGATTTTCTTCTAAAATACGTAGATTATGAGGTTCTTGATTCCAAGCGCGCATGTCTGATAAAGCTAAAGACGATGCTAAAAAAGGATTGGCTACGTCATAAGCAGCCTGAAAATTTAAAGGAACAATTAAACTGGCATTAGTTGCTTTAATAGTATTTATACGCTCATACTCATCACCACCAGCTAACATGGTATATTGAATATTAAATTCATCACCTATTTTATCCGCTCTTAATATGTTAGCTCGGCTACCAGCCTCAAATATTTGAGGTAATGATTTGTTTTTGTTTAAAGCCTCTAACGCTAGATCTTTAGTATTAGATAATCCTCTAGAGTACCAATCCGCATCGTGATACATTTGTTTTAATAACGCTATACTTCCCATTATGGAGGTTGGGTAATATTGTCTTGAGGTAATACTTTTACTGAAGGACAAAAATTGTGCTGAATTGGCATCTAGTATGCGTTGTGAATTATCCGTGTTGTCATTTAAAGCAATAAGTACTCCAGTACCTCTAACTATACCATTTGCAACAAAGGAGTTTACTACTCCAAAACCTAGCTTATGCATTTCAGAAGCTGTTTTAGAATCGTAATTAAAAACGGTCATGGCTTGTTGATCTGGCATTATATGATCGTTCCAATAATAGCCTTTTCTACTGGCATCGTATTGTGGTCCACTACCAGAAGCACGTTTTGGTTTATCAATACCAAAATCCGTGTACATATCAATAAATGAAGGATAGATGCTTTTGCCAGATACATCAATTACGGTTGTATTTGCAGGAAGCTTTACTGAGCTGCCCACCTCTACAACCTTACCGTCTTTAATCAATAAAGTTCCGTTTTCTAAAATTTCAGTTGGTGAAACGTATATTTTAGCGTTAGTTAATGCTTTGAAGTTGGAATTATCAGTGTCAACTCCAGAATTATTAGGGAAATAATCTTGTGCATTTAAGGATAAACAAGCCAAAAAAGCAAGTAATCCTAGGTGTAATTTCTTCATAAAATGGTTAGTTAAAATTAGAATTCTAAAGATAGTTATATGTGTTTAATGTAGAAGTG
>JABDIQ010000278.1 GCA_013003655.1 Winogradskyella sp.
CAAACATAGCCGTCTCTTACATACACTTCTTTTCCGCTTAGATAAGATTCAATCTCTTTTTGCAAAAAATCGAAATTCTCTGGAGAAATTGGTTTGTTAGATTTTCCCCACCAAATGCGGTCTTCGGTATACTCGTCTCTTACTAAAAATCGGTCTTCTGGTGAGCGACCAGTAAATTTTCCTGTGTTAACCGCCAGAGTGCCATTTGCGGTTTCTTTACCCATGTTATTTTTTACAGTGATCTCCTGTAATTGTTTGGGTGTTAATTGGTAATGCACTTGAGCATTTTTAATTCCGTATTTATCTAACGAAATCGTTTTCGTGGTTGGGGTGTTATTTCCCATTATTTAATGGTTTTTATTTGACAGCAAAATTATAACAATATTTTAAAACCCCTTGTTTGAGATCAATTATTTGGCTCTATTTCTTAAAACATAGACCAAAAGTAACAACCAGCCTGTTATAATTAATAATCCACCAACTGGAGTTACAATTCCAAAGGGTCTAAAATCAATAGAAGTTAAGTTGTTTGTTGCCAAAACATAAATAGACCCTGAGAATAAAATTAAACCTGCTAAGATAAAATAGTATACTCTTTTTTTCTGAATAGCTGATATATAGGTGATATGTGGTAAGATTAACAAGAATAAGGCATGGTACATTTGATATCTCACACCAGTTTCAAAGGATCGAAGTGATTCAGCAGTAATAATACTTTTTAATCCGTGTGCGGCAAAAGCACCTAAGACCACGGCTATAATAGCTAAAATTATTCCAGTTATTGTGATGCTTTTGTTCATAAGAATTATGCCTTTGTAGTGGCTAGAAAGTATAGTATTTCTTACATTGGACCTCAACAAATTTAGTGATATTTAAGTAGTATGCGAAAGATCTTAATCATTGGTGCCGGAAAATCGTCTTCCTTTCTTATTAAGTATTTAACAGACAAATCTATAGACCAAAAATTGCACATAACTATTGGTGATGTTAACATTAAAAATGCGCAATTACTTGCCAAAAACAAACCAAACACCAACGTTATACATCTCGATATTTTTGATGCTAATTCCAGACGATCGGCAATAAAAGAATCAGACATCGTTGTATCTATGTTACCTGCTTCTTTACATATTGAAGTTGCTAAAGACTGCCTTGAGTTTTCAAAAAACATGGTTACAGCCTCTTATGTTAGTGAGCAAATGCAAGCTTTACATGAAGATGTTAAAGCGAAAGGACTCGTATTTTTAAACGAAATAGGCGTTGATCCAGGTATAGATCATATGAGTGCTATGCAGGTTATAGATCGTATTAGAGATAAAGGTGGTGAACTTATTTTGTTTGAATCGTTTACAGGTGGTTTAGTAGCACCAGAGAGTGATAATAACCTTTGGAATTATAAATTTACCTGGAATCCACGCAATGTTGTAGTTGCAGGCCAAGGTGGTGCGGCTAAATTTCTTCAAGAAGGCACCTACAAGTATATTCCTTATCATCGGTTATTTAGACGTACCGAATTTTTAGATATTGAAGGTTATGGACGCTTTGAAGCTTATGCCAATCGAGACTCTTTAAAATATCAACATGCCTATGGCCTTGATAATGCCAAAACACTGTACAGAGGAACCATGAGGCGAGTAGGCTATAGCAGAGCATGGAATGTCTTTGTTCAATTAGGAATGACTGATGACAGTTATACTATTGATGATAGCGAAAACATGAGCTATCGCGATTTTGTAAATGCCTTTTTACCATACAGCCCAACCGATTCCGTTGAACTTAAATTTAGACATGCGCTCAAGATTGATCAGGATGATATTATTTGGGATAAGTTTGAAGAACTAGACCTTTTTAATGCCAATAAAATGGTAAAGCTTAAAAAGGCCACTCCAGCACAGATACTCACCAAAATTTTAATGGATAGTTGGACACTCAGTCAAGACGATAAGGATATGATTGTGATGTATCACAAATTTGGTTATACATTAAATGGTAAAAATCATCAAATAGATGCCTCGATGGTAGTTATTGGCGAAAACCAAACCTATACTGCAATGGCAAAAACGGTTGGACTACCAGTGGCCATAGCTACTTTGAACATCCTCAACGGTAAAATAGATTCTAAAGGTGTACAAATACCTATAACAAAAGAAGTGTACAATCCTATTCTTAAAGAATTAGAAACATTTAATATTACATTTAAAGAAAAAGATGTTCCGTATTTGGGTTACAATCCATTGAATTTATAACCTCTTTATACCATTACGCTTTTAATTTAAAAACAAAAGCCTAATTTTAGCTTTAGATATGGAATATAACTAGCATGAAAATAAAAGATCATAATATTTTTATAGACGGCATTGATAAAAAGATTTTAAGAGCCTTGATGGCAGATGCACGAACACCTATATTAGAAATTGCACGTAATGTTGGAATTTCAGGAGCAGCAATACATCAACGCCTCCGAAAATTAGAGAAATCGGGATTACTCTCCGGATCTAAATTTGTTATTAATCCTAAAGCATTAGGCTACACGACTATGGCTTTTGTGGGTATTTATCTTGATAAAGCTATGAATAACCCAGATGCGGTGAAGCAACTACAAAAAATCCCAGAAGTTTTAGAATGTCATTACACCACAGGTAATTGGAGTATCCTTATAAAGATCTTATGTAAAGATAATGAGCATTTAATGCACGTATTAAATAAAGAAATACAAACTATTGAAGGTGTTTCTAGAACAGAAACTTTCATTTCTTTAAATCAGCAAATAGATAGACAGATAAAAATTTAAAAATCCTTCAAATTTCTCTGAAGGATCTTAGTATTTATAAGGCTTTTAATTTTAATCTCTACCACCAAATATTTGAAGCGCCCAATACAATAATGAAGCTAAAGCACCAATAGCAGCTACTAAATATGTTCTTGCTGCCCACTTCAATGCATCTTCAGAACCTTTATATTCTTCTGGTGTTACCATGTTTTTTGCCTTTAGCCAAGCCAGCGCTCGGTTACTAGCGTCGTACTCGACAGGCAACGTAATAAAACTAAATAAGGTTGCGAATCCCATAAAAGCCAATCCTGCAAAAGCAACCCAAAAGCCCAAACCAACACCGGCTGCAGCTCCTAATACAATACCACCAATGACAAGCCATTGAGACATTCCTGAGGTAACACTAACTACTGGTACTAACTGACTTCGCATTTGCAACCAACTATAGGCTTGTGCGTGTTGCACTGCATGGCCACACTCGTGCGCAGCAACAGCCGCAGCTGCCGCATTACGTTGATTGTAAACTGCTTCACTTAGGTTAACCGTTTTATTCTTTGGATTGTAATGATCGGTTAAACGTCCTGCAACTGAAATGACCTCTACATCATAAATGCCATTATCAGACAGCATTTTCTCTGCAATTTCCTTACCACTCATTCCATTTCGTAGTTGCACCTTTGAGTAGTGTGCAAACTTCTTTTTTAATTGGTTACTTACTAACCAACTCACAAGAGCAATAGCTCCTATTAATATATAATATCCTAACATTTTTTTCTAAAATTTAATTATGTAAATGTACTTATTGTATAGCAAAAAATGCGCCAAATAATCGTTAAGAAATTTTGTCAGGATATTTGTTATTTTTTGTTGCTAAATGGCGTCTACAGCCCAATTAAACGCTTCAGCAATTTCTTTATAAATTATCTTTCCTTCTGCAATGTTTAGGCCTTTAGCAAGTGTAGCATCGTCATTGAGTGCCTTCTGCCAGCCCTTATTTGCTAGTTTTAAAACATATGGTAGAGTGACATTTGTTAATGCCAAGGTGGATGTATAAGGTACAGCACCTGGCATATTGGCCACACAATAATGGACTACATCATCAATGATATATGTAGGATCCTCGTGTGTGGTTGGTTTGGTGGTTTCTATACATCCACCTTGATCTACTGCAACATCAACGATCACTGTTCCAGGTCGCATGTCTTTAAGCATATCTCTTGTAATTAATTTAGGTGCTTTTGCGCCTTTAATAAGTACACCACCAACAATAAGATCATGATCTTTAATTCGTTTTCGAATATTGTATTCACTAGAAAACTCAGTTACAACATGATTTGGCATCACATCATTAACATAACGCAATTGCTTCATATTAATATCCATAATTGTTACGTGTGCTCCAAGACCAGCTGCCATTTTTGCGGCTTGTATACCAACAACACCTGCTCCTAATACTAGAACTCGTCCAGGAGGAACGCCTGGCACACCTCCTAAAAGGACTCCTCTACCCTTAATTGGCTTTTCTAGATATTTAGCACCTTGTTGAACGGCCATTCTACCAGCAACTTCAGACATTGGTGTAAGTAATGGTAATGTGCCGTCTTTATCTTCTACTGTTTCGTATGCAATACAGGTAGCCTTAGATTTCAGCATGGCCTTTGTTAAAACTTCACTTGATGCAAAATGAAAATAAGTGAACAATACATGGTGTTCTTTAATTAAAGGATATTCTTGCGCAATAGGTTCTTTAACCTTAACGATCATCTCTGCTTTTGCATAAACCTCTTCAATAGTATCTAGTATTATTGCTCCAGCATCTTTATAATCTTTATCAAAGAAGCCACTGCCAAAGCCTGCGTCTTTTTGTATATATACGTGGTGTTGGTTTTTAGTGAGTTCAAAAACACCAGCAGGCGTCATACCAACCCGGTTTTCGTTGTTCTTGATTTCTTTGGGTATTCCAATTGTCATGATTTGTAAATTTGAGATTAATAGCTATGCAATTCTAAGACCATATTTATAAACCTAAATAGTTCATTTTCAATAGCTCCCGAATTGTTGGTTTTGCGTAAACCACAATGTAAGTAGTATTAATTACTAGGAAAGAAAAAATATTTTCGATAAACGGCTTGAATATTAGCCTACAATATTTACAATCTTCCCAGGTACTACAATGACCTTTTTAGGTGTACGCCCTTGAAGCTGCGCTTGCGTTTTATCGTTCGCCAAAACCGCTTTTTCAATATCTTCTTTACTAAGGTCTAGCGATAATTCCATTGTGAAGCGTGTTTTGCCATTGAATGAAATAGGATATTCCTTGCTACTTTCTACTAAATGCGATTCGTCATAAGCTGGAAATGATGCTGTAGAAATAGATTGATCATGTCCTAAAGCTTCCCATAGTTCTTCTGCAATATGTGGCGCATATGGTGATATTAATACCAAAAGCGGTTGTAATATCTGCTTGCTGGTGCATTTTTGAGCGGTTAGCTCATTGACAGCAATCATAAATGTTGAGACCGAAGTATTGAAAGAGAAATTCTCTATATCCTCTTCAACCTTCTTTATGGTTTTATGCAGTGTTTTTAAATTCTCCTTGTTTGGTTCTGCATCATTGACCTTTAAGCCATTATCATCAACGTATAGTTTCCAAAGTTTTTTAAGAAAGCTATGCACACCCGTAATACCTGCCGTATTCCAGGGTTTGTATTGCTCTAATGGACCTAAGAACATTTCGTACAAACGCAAGCTGTCTGCGCCATACTGCTCACAGATCTCATCTGGATTAACAACGTTGTATTTGGATTTGGACATTTTTTCGACGTCGCGCTTAACTTTAAAAGTGCCATCGTTCTCGGTTACGAATTCAGCGTCTTTAAACTCTGGTCGCCAGTTTTTAAAAGCCTCAATATCTAATTCATCTGAAGCGTTTACAAGTGCTACATCAGCATGAATTGGTTGCACTTTTTGTCCTTCAGTTAATCCTTTAGATAAGAATTTGTTTTCTCCTTCAACTCTATAAACAAACGCACTCGTCCCAAGTATCATACCTTGGTTAATAAGCTTTTTGGCAAACTCATCTACTGGCACCAAGCCTTTATCGAACATAAATTTTTGCCAAAAACGAGCATATAACAAATGACCTGTAGCATGCTCACTACCGCCAATATATAGGTCTACTTGCTTCCAGTAATCTATAGCGTTTTGCGAAAATATCTCCTCCTCATTATGTGGGTCCATATACCTGTTGAAGTACTGTGAGCTTCCGGCCCAACCTGGCATAGTATTCAACTCTAATGGAAATACTGTTTTATCGTCTATATTATCATTGTCAACCACCTCATTTGCTGCAGTATCCCAAGCCCAAACGGTAGCATTACCCAAAGGCGGTTCACCGGTTTCAGTTGGTAGGTATTTTTCAACTTCGGGAAGGGTTAATGGTAAATGTTTTACATCGATCATTTGCGGCAGTCCGTTGACATAATATACAGGGAATGGTTCGCCCCAATAGCGTTGTCTGCTAAAGACTGCAGCACGCAGTCTGTAATTGATTTTACCTTTACCTTGCCCAAGTTTTTCAAGTTCGTAAATCGCAGTTTTTACAGCTTTCTTGTAGGGCAGATCATTAAGAAAATCACTGTTGGCGATTACTGTAGATGCTTTATCTACGAAGGCTTCTTCACTAATATCTACATCTTTAAAAATATTAGGAATTGGAATATTAAAATGCTTGGCAAAATTATAATCGCGCTCATCGCCACATGGTACAGACATTACTGCGCCAGTTCCATAGCCTGCTAATACATAATCGCCAATCCAGATGGGAATAGGTTCTTTGGTAAATGGATGCTGAGCATAAGTACCTGTAAAGACACCTGTTATCGTTTTTACATCTGCCATACGATCGCGTTCGCTGCGTTTTGCTGTGGCTTCAACATAAG
>JABDIQ010000077.1 GCA_013003655.1 Winogradskyella sp.
TCCTAGATTATCCTATATTTCACAAAATGCTAAACAAATTGGGATTACAGCTATTAACCTTTTAGTGGACCGATTGAATAATGAAGATGACAAAAAGGATTTTGTTACAAAAGTTATTCCTTTTAAAATTCGCACCCAGGAATCTTTGTAGATATGTTGAATGAAAAAGGCCACCAATTTGGCAGCCTTTTTTAATTAGAAAATTTTATTTCTTATTTACCAATCATTAGTAATTCATTGCATACAACTTCGGTTACATATCTTTTTTCGCCTTCTTTACTTTCGTAAGATCTGTTAGTGAGCTTACCTTCAATGGCTACCTCTTTTCCTTTGGTCACATACTTTTCAATTATTTCTGCAGTTTTTCCCCATGCAACAATGTTGTGCCATTGAGTATCTGTTATTTTTTCTCCACTTGAATTTTTGTAATTTTCATTTGTTGCAATAGAAAATTTTGCAAGTGTTTTACCTGATTCAAGATTGATGATTTCTGGATCGTTACCCAAGTTTCCAATCAACTGTACTTTGTTTCTTAATGTGTTCATAATTTTAAATTTTAATGTTAAACAGTTAATACAATCGAGTTCTTATGTTTCGACAAGGCAAAGATGTAACAGCCTGCAAATTAAAGTCGGTTGTTACTTATTTAAAATCGTTTGTAAATGTTTGTAGTCGTTTGTAAATGGCTAAAACATAGCGTATATTGCACTATGCACAGCATTAATATTAAAACTAATAATCTGATTTTAAGAGATTTAAGAGATGATGACTTAGAAGGAATGTTTGAAATGGACTCAAATCCTCTTGTACATAAATATCTAGGAAAAAAAACGTTGAAATCTATTAGTGAGTCTAAAAAACAAATAGAATCTATACAAGAACAGTATAAAAAATATGGTATTGGTCGTTGGGCAGTTCTGTTAAAATCAACTAACAAATTTATAGGATGGTCTGGCTTAAAATTTAATACAGATATTACATTAAACCATCATACACATTTCTATGATATTGGGTATAGATTTATTCCCAGATATTGGGGAAATGGTTTTGCAACTGAGTCTGCATCTGCAGCTTTAAATTTTGGATTTAAAGAACTAAATATTAAAACAATTTACGGTATTGCAGAATGCAACAATAAAGCGTCTAATAAAGTTTTGACAAAACTAGGACTGCGTTTTATAAACCAGTTCTTAATTGATAGCATCGCTGCAAATTGGTACGAATTAAACAATAAAGACTATGAAACAACAATGCCTTGAGTGTGGTGACAAGTTAGTAGGCAGAATTGATAAAAAATTCTGTAGCGATGCTTGTCGTAATGCCTATAACAATAGAGTTAATAAAGATTCGAAAAATCTAATAAGAAACACCAATAATCGTTTACGCAAAAATTACAGAGTTTTAGAAGAGCTCAATCCATCGCAAAAAACTAAAGTATCTCGCTCAAAACTCATTGAAAAAGGGTTTGACTTTAATTACTTTACAAGTATATACACTACCAAAGCTGGTACTGTTTACTATTTTGTGTACGATCAAGGTTATTTGCCTTTAGAGGGAGATTATTATGCTCTAGTAAAACGAGAAAGCTAATTATTTAGTAACGCTATTCCAGTTTTCACCTTTAAGTTTTAAAGCGGCTATTAAAATATCTTTTTGGCTAATCTGCCCAACGAGTTTCCCATTTTCTACTATTGGAAACCGCCTACGCTTAGAATTTAGGAACTTATTGGCGGCATCAAACACATCCATATTACCATCAATAGTTTCTACATCTTTAACCATTCTCTTTTCAACATTATCTTGCTCTAATGGCATATTATAATATCTACTTTCGCTAAGTTGTTTTAGACAATCGCCTTCAGAAATTACACCAACCAGCTCATAATTATCATTAACAACTGGACCACCACTTATCTTATTTTTTATTAAAGATTCTACGACGTCCTGCACAGATTGCTCTGGCTTAAACGTAATAAGTTTGGTAGACATATAATCTCTAACCTTCAGTGAATTAACTGAAGAAGTATTATTATTCTGTTGCTTTCTAGCACCTTGAAAACTTTTTATACCCATGACCTAAAAATTTTGAAGTGATAATTAAATCTACTGAAAATTAGCGATTTAACCTAATTTAATCTTTAGATGGAATTATTTTGTATTTTTAGTTACTAACTAACTTCAACCAGATATGCTAAAGAAAGCCTTATCTTTTGCCTTACTCATACTTGCCATTACTTTTAGTTTTACATCTTTAAAGCCCAACTCATCTGTAGACACCTCTTTTTTGGGTGAATTTTCCACAGACAGAGCACTTTCTCACCTTAAAATAATTTCTGAATCTCCACATCATGTAGGCACATATCAACATTACAATGTTATGAGCTATCTCGTGTCTAAATTAGAAGATTTAGGGTTTGCTGTTGAGGTACAGGAAGGTTATACCATGAGTAAATGGGGAAATTTAACCAAAGCAAAAAACATAATTGGTAGGTTGAATGGAACCAACAATGGCAAAGCATTGTTATTGTTATCTCATTACGACAGTAATCCACATTCTTCGTTAGGTGCTAGTGATGCAGGATCTGGTGTAGTAACTATACTTGAAGGCATGCGGGCGTTTTTAACTGAAAATAAAACAATAGAAAATGACATTATCGTTATGTTCTCTGATGCTGAAGAATTGGGTCTTAACGGTGCCGATCTTTTTGTAAATAATCATCCGTGGGCTAAAGATGTTGGTTTGGTATTAAATTTTGAAGCACGTGGCAGTGGTGGTCCTAGTTATATGCTGGTAGAAACCAACGGTGGTAATGCAAATCTTATTGATGCGTTTGACAAAGCAAATCTTAAGTATCCTGTGGCAAATTCCTTAGCGTACAGCATCTATAAACTGCTACCAAATGATACAGATCTAACTCGTTTTAGAGAAGACGGTAATATTGATGGCTTTAATTTTGCATTTATTGATGATCACTACGATTATCATACAGCTTTAGACCGTTTTGATAGATTAGATAGATCTTCGTTAAAACACCAGGCGAGCTATCTAATGCCTCTTTTATCCTATTTTTCAACTGTTGACCTAAGTACGCTCAAAAGCAATAAAGACAAGGTGTATTTTAATGCGCCTTTTTTCGGAATTATATCTTATGGGTTTGGTTTAATTATACCTCTTTTAATTATTGCGATTATATTATTTGTTCTATTAATAAATAAGGGCTTACGAAACTATAAATTAAGTAAAACAGAAATTTTTAGAGGGTTTATTCCTATGCTCATTGTTTTACTTGTCAATGTCTTGATTGGCGTTGTGGGTTGGAGTCTCTTAAAGTTTATTTACCCTCAATATAACGAGATTTTACATGGGTTTACTTATAATGGCCATCTCTACATTTGGGCGTTTAGTCTATTGGCACTTGGTATATGTTTTTATACCTATCATAAATTTTACAAACCCAGAAATGCAGGAAGTCTACTTATTGCTCCACTCTTTTTGTGGTTATTATTGGCCATAGTGTTATCCTTTGTGTTAAAAGGAGCGGCATTTTTTGTAATACCTGTTTTCTTTGGGCTTATAATTCTTTATTTACACACTAAGCAACGCCAACCTAATCTTTATTTATTAGCCTTGTTAAGTTTTCCGTTGGTGATGATCATGTCACCATTCATTAAAATGTTTCCTGTAGGTTTAGGTTTAAAACTATTAATGGCGTCAACGCTTTTAGTTACTTTAATTTTTGTATTACTCATTCCTGTTCTCGCCGTTTACAGACGAAAAAAACTCTGGGCCATATTATCTTTTATAGCCAGCATCGTATTTTTTGGTTTTGCTCATGGTCGTTCCGGTTTTAACGAAGATAGACCTAAACCTAATAGTTTGGTTTACCTTTTAGATGCCGATGATTCCACTGCTGTATGGGCAACTTATGATAATCTACTAGATGAATGGACTACACCATTTATTACTGAAGATGCTTTAACCGCAGAATCTCTCAACAACAACGGATTTGCAAGTAAATATGCCACGTCATTCTCATACTATAAAAAGACGGATGTGTTGCCTATAAACACACCAGAAATATCAATTCTTAGTGATACCATTATTGCAGATAAAAGATATTTGAGGCTGTATGTACTGCCTAAACGAGACATTAATCGAATCGAAGTGTTTTCAGAAAAGTCAAACGAGTTTATTCAGTTTAAAGTTAATTCCTTAGTGATTAACACTAAGCAGTCCGACGAAGGTGTTTTTAAAAGTAGAGCCAATGATAGACTTTTTACCTATCATGTTGCGGATGAGCCATATTTAGATCTTGAGTTTGTTACACCTGCCTACCAAAATACCTCGTTCACGTTTTACGAGGCTTCGTATGATCTTCTTACAAACGCAAAAGTTAGTGTTCCAGAAAGAGCAAAGCACATGATTCCTAAGCCGTTTGTATTGAACGATGCCGTGTTAGTAAAAAAGAGCATTACGCTTAAATCTAGTCCTCCAAGCATCAGTGATATTAACGAATAAAAATACTTGGCATAGCTTTTGAACACTGTAAACTCTAAAACCATAGAATTTAGCCTTTTATTTAGTCCTAATCTGATTAATTTTTATAGTTTTGGCGCTCAAAAGTTAAATTAGTATGAAAAAGTTTAGTATCGTAGTTTTTACCTTAATGTCTGTAACAGCAATGGCTCAGACAAATACAGAAATGAAAAAACATTTTGAAACGTTTTACAATCAAATGAAAGCACAAGGCGATGTTCAAGGTGTCATAAATGCAATGACCCATCTTGAAATACTTGAACCAAACCAAGCAAGAAAGGATACTTTAGCCTATTTATATCTTACTGAAGGCATGTATCTACAAGCCTTGAATACTATTGGAATTGAAAAAAATGCTTCAGATTCTGATATTAATGTAGAAGTAAAAGCTATTTCATTAAAAAATCTCAATCAGCCAGAATTAGCTATTGAACAATACGAGGTTCTTTTTTCTCGTAGCCCTAATGCACCATTAGCCTACGAAATGGCAGATCTTAAAGCGCAAATTGATGATTTGGCTGGTGCTAAAGCCAACATTGAATTTGGCTTAGCCAATGTCACTGATGATATGAAGCGATCTTTTTATGAGAGACAGCAGCCTTACCAAACATCACTTAAAGCTGCTCTACTCTACCTTAAAGGCATTGTTTTGTTCAAAGAAGACCAAGTTAAAAATCTTGATTCGGCTCTTAAACTTATTAATGAAGCTTTAGCTATTGACCCTAATTTCAATATGGCTAAAATTAGTCGTGAAGCATTAGAGGCTAAAAAAGTGAAAAACTAAATACACTTAGATATAGTAATAAAAAAATGCAGCTCAATGAGCTGCATTTTTTGTTTCTTACCATATTCTTACCCGTTCTTCAGGTGGTAAATACATGGCATCGCCTTCCTTAATATCAAAGGCTTCATAAAAAGCATCTATATTTTTTAAAGGTTGAATTGCTCTTATTTGTCCTGGAGAATGTGGATCTGTCATGATCTGGTTTCTTAACGCATCATCTCTTTGCAAAGTTCTCCATACTGTGGCCCAAGACATAAAAAATCGTTGTTCTGGAGTAAAGCCATCTATTTTATCTGGTCTTCCGTTTTCTTCAAAAAACAATTGAAGCCCATCATAAGCGCCTAATACGCCACCTAAATCGCCAATATTTTCACCTAAAGTAAAAGGACCATTGATATAAACGCTATCTAACACCTCTATAGCAGAATACTGATCTGCCAGTGCTTTTCCTCGTTTTTCAAATTCAACAAGATCTTCTGCAGTCCACCAATTATTAACATTTCCGTCGGCATCAAAGCGTGCACCAGAATCATCAAATGCGTGTGAAATTTCGTGTCCAATAACAGCACCTATACCACCATAATTAACAGCCTCATCTGCTGTAAAATTGTAAAATGGTGGTTGTAAAATTGCTGCTGGAAAAACAATCTCGTTATTGATAGGGTTAAAGTAAGCATTTACTGTTTGTGGCGACATTCCCCATCGTTTTTTATCTATAGGCTCATTGATATCGTTAAGGTTATCTTGTATTTGCCAATCTAAGGCTGCTAACATGTTTTCTGCATAGGTATTGCCTTCTTTAACCTGCATTTCACTATAATCTCTCCATTCATCAGGATAAGCAATCTTAACGGTAAACTTATCTAGTTTTTCAATCGCTTTTGTTTTAGTTTCTGGACTCATCCAGTCTAATTTCTCAATTCTTATTTGAAAGGCTTTAATGATATTGTCAATCATTTTTTCGGCTTTTTCTTTCGCCTCTGGCGGAAATTTTGCCTGTACGTATAACTGGCCAATAGCTTCTCCTACGGTTCCATCAACCGTTCCTAGAGCGCGTTCTTCAGCTGGTCGCATAGCTTTTGATCCGTTTAGGGTTTTACCATAAAACTCCCAATTAGCCTTCTCAATTTCTGGACTTAAGTATTGGGCCGCATCGTCTAGCGTTCTCCAAGTCATTAAGGTTTTAATGTCCTCTAAAGGTGTTGATTTCAAAAAGGTATTCATAGCAACCATATATTTAGGTTGCATTACCATTACTGTATCTATTTGTTTTTCAACACCCATGTCGTCTATCATCTTTTTCCAACTAATAGAAGGTGCCATTTCCTGTAACTCTTTTAAAGTTCTAGGATTATTCATGTTTCTTATATCACGTCTGGCAACTTTATCTAATCTAGGCTCAGCAAGTTGAGTTTCTAACTCTAAAATTAAGTCTGCCGCAGCCTTAGCATCCTCTTCAGTATAGTCTATATATTGAAGCATCTTAGTAATATGTTCTTTATACTTTTGACGAATCTCTTTATTCTTCTCATCCTGCTCTAAGTAATAATCACGTTGTAATCCAAGTCCACCAGGTGCTACCCAACACGTGTTCATTGTACTGTTGTTTAGATCTGGCCCTGCACCAATACCTGCAAAAGGTGATGATACTCCTAAAGTTGTAGCTGAAACGGTTTGCATATCCTCTATAGACTGTATAGAAGCAATGGCATTTAGGGCAGGTTTTATGGGAGATACTCCGGCTTCGGCTCTAGCAATTGTGTCTAATTCTGATTCAAAAATCAGTAGGGCTTTTTTTTGGTCAGACCCTTCCTTGTAGGTTCCTAGTTCTTTTGATGTTTTAATTATTTCTAGCACATCAGCTCTCGTAGATTTACGCAATACTCCAAATCCTCCCCATCGTGCTTCGTCATCTGGTATGGTATTGGTTTTCATCCAATTGCCGTTGACATAATTGTAAAAATCTTGTTTAGGATCTACGGATGTATCCATGTTCTCCAGAACAATTCCCGGAGTTTTTTCAATCATTGAAGTTTCTTTGTTGTCTTCTTTACAAGCGGATACTACGAAGAGTAACATCGTAAACAAGACCATGCTAATTTTTGATAATTGTCTCATAATAGGGTGATTAATTAATTGATAAACGTTGATGGTTAGGCTAAATACCTAGTAGTTTGTTACATTATGCTTCAATTTTAACACAGTTATGGCGTACAAAGCTTTAGTCAGCCGATATTTTATTAAAAGTGTCAAACTCTAATTTTTTATTGATCTGAAGATTTAGGTTAGACGTTGATTGTAGCAACTCTCTTATACTTTCTATTTTAACTTCTGTTGCTACATTGTCTAAAATTAAATTACTATGAAGCTTTAAAACCTTGGTTTTAACCACATTAATTCTAGCTAAAATTGGTTTAGTCTTTAATTTCTCCGGTGTTTGAATTCTTAGATCTAGCATAAGACTATCTAGTACTTTTCGCTCGCTAGTAAAAAAACTTAGATCTGCTTGTTTTAAATAATTCATTTGCGTTTGCAGTTCTTGAAACATTGGCCAATCTATGACCTCAGCAATAGCTTCAGTGCTTAATGCATAATCTAAATATTGAAGGCCTTCTATCTTTTTTGCCGTAATCTCTGAAGTTTGAGCCTCTTTGTTATCATCTAGTAAATTGTTAGCGTCCTCAGCATTGTTACAAGAAAATACGAATAGTAAAAACAATAAAAAACTTGGCACTCTTAAAAGCATACGTTGAATTTATTAGACTGTAAATATAACCAAACTCGTAATGTATTATTGTAAAATACACCACATCACTTAAAATTTAGCAACTTAGTTTTTTGCCTTTATTTCTGAAAACTTTCACAACACTATACTTTATTTCTTTATACTTTTGCGCTACTAAAGAAAAAATGGCATATGTCTGGTAAAATACTTGTTATTGGTGCTGCTGGTCAAATAGGTTCTGAACTCACCAGCACACTCAGAAATTCGCTTGGCAACGAAAAAGTTGTTGCTGCAGACATTAACGATAATAATAAAGAGGTTGTGAATTCTGGACCTTTTGAAATTCTAGATGCAAAAGAGTTTTCGACCATAAAACAATGCGTAGACACCTATAACATAGAAACGGTTTATTTAATGGCGGCTATGCTCAGCGCTACTGGTGAAAAATATCCTGAAAAAGCTTGGGATTTAAACATGACGTCTTTATTTAATGTTTTAAACCTCGCTAAGGAAGGTGTTATTAAAAAAATATTTTGGCCTTCTAGCATAGCTGTTTTTGGGCCAACAACTCCAAAAGAGAATACACCTCAGCATACGATTTGTGAACCAACAACGGTTTACGGAATAAGTAAATTAACAGGAGAACGTTGGTGCGAGTATTATAACAAAAAATACAATGTTGATGTTAGAAGCTTACGTTATCCTGGTATTATAAGCTATAAAACCTTACCTGGTGGAGGCACTACTGATTATGCTGTAGATATTTATCATAAAGCAGTGACAGACGGTCATTACGACTGTTTTTTAAAAGAAGACACCGAGCTTCCAATGATGTTTATGGAAGACGCTATCAATGCCACCTTACAATTAATGGCTGCAGCTGAAAGTACTATTAAACTAAGATCTTCGTATAATGTAGCAGCATTTAGTATTACGCCTAAGGAGGTCTATGAGTCTATTAAAAAACATATTCCGCAATTCACCATAGACTACAATCCCGATTCTAGACAACAAATTGCAGATAGCTGGCCTTGTTCTATTGATGACAACAGCGCTCAAAAAGACTGGCAATGGCATTCTAAATACAGTTTAGAGGACACCACAGATATTATGCTCGCTCAATTAAAAGCGAAATATGAATCTACCAAAAACTAAATATTGATTGGTCTGTTCCTCCAAAAATGTGACTTTTTTAAACATTCTGTGTCTTAATTATAAACGATCTTAAGTTTATTGAAGTAGTGAAACATAAAGTAAATCCTTAAAGGTGGATCTCTAAAAAGAAACATTACCATAAACTAAAATAAATAAAGACTTACGTGAGGCCTCACGTAAGTCTTTTTTATGTTGTTACTCCATACGAATTAATTATCTTTATTCTATGGGAACGCAAAAAAGAACACAAGAGGATATCTCTAAAGAATTTAATGTGTTTTCGGCCAATTATACCGAAGACATGATAAAGTGTGTGCCCTATTATATAACACTATTAAATGCCTTTTCTCAAGATTATCCTTCAGGTTTCTCACCTCAGCGAATCTTAGATCTTGGATGCGGAAACGGAAATGTAACAGACCAACTAGTATCTGTCTTCCCAACCGCAGAATATACACTGTTAGATGCCTCTGAAGATATGTTGAAACTCTGCGAGGAACGATTTAAAGGATTTAATATATCATTTGTGAAATCTTATTTTAAAGATTTTTCATTCTCCGAAAATAATTTTGACTTAATCGTAGCTGGATTTAGTTTGCATCATTGCGAAGCCGTTGAAAAACAATTATTATTTAAAAATATATACAAATCCTTAGTTTCTGGTGGTGTACTTGCCATGTCAGACCTTATGATAAATAAAAATCACCAGTTGCATGAACTCGTAAAGACGAATTGGAAACAGCTTGTGTTAAGTAATTACCCTGACGATGAAAAGTGGCAATGGATCATGGAACACTATGCAGAGTTTGACAGACCAGACGATCTCAATGACCAAATTGTATGGTTAGAAACTGCTGGTTTTAAAGTACATCAAACCCTCAAAAAAGAAGACTATTGGGTACATCTTAAAGTAAAGAAATCAAAGTTGTAAAAAACTGAGCTGGATAATATAAGCTGTTAGGCTTAATTAGGAATAACCTTTAAGACCTTTCTAATTCCATTTACCTCAACGACCACAAAAAGTAATTGGTTATTATTTAAAACCAAGGGCACATTAGTTTTATTTGCTAATTGATGCTTCACAGTATTTAACTTTCTACTAGCTAAGTCAAACACGTCAATTGTAGCTTCACCAGTAATACCATTGATCAATAAATGCTCATTCTGGTAGTGGACCTTGAATGAATTGGCAGCAATGTCATTGATAGAAAGCACGCTTTGGCACCCAGCTACAGCAGGGTCAATATATCGTGAACCTGTGAAACTAATATTGTCGCCTCCCGTGGTTCCTTGCGCTATTCCGTCGCCATAACCCTCATCATACGTGTAACCATCTATGCCTACATAGTTTGCAACGAGATAAAAACCATCTGCACTTGTTATACCAATATCTGCATAATTAAGAGATATAGTAAATCCTGTTTGAGTAGATGAAGCTAATGTAGAATTTACAGACCCAATAAAGTTTAGTCCACCATTACCTACTGGACCTGAGCTAGGTATTTGATATAACCCACTAGAATTTACATCAATCGCTATAGCATATGCCGCTTTAAATCCATCGGGAAATTGAATGGTACTCCCAAATCCATTAACATTACTGTTGGTTATTGCAATTCTGTGTGCATCATCAGCATCGTCTATAGCGTTATCTATAACGCTTCGTCCTTCTGCTCCTGTAGATAAATAAATAACAAATACATCGTTAAAACTAGCCTCTTCTTGTCCAGTTGAAAAAGAAAAATGTATTACTTCACCATTATTATCTCTGCTATGTAAAAACTCCCCATTTCCAATAAACCCACCTGCGCCAGTATTATTATTTGCATAACATGGAGGTGGTGGTATTCTATCTTGAGATTGAGCGGTGAATACAATTAAAAAAAAGCATATAATTCTGAGCATAACTGCTGTTTACTACTAATTTACAGAAATTTGGAAATCAGATTTAACGATTAATCAATCTTTTATAAACAAAAAAGCCACTAAAATTAGTGGCTTTTTTTGCTCCTCCTCTTGGGCTCGAACCAAGGACCCTCTGATTAACAGTCAGATGCTCTAACCAACTGAGCTAAGGAGGACTATTTTTTCGCTTAAGCGAGCGCAAATATATATTATTTTTTTAATCTCCACAATATGAAAGAAGCATTTTTTAACCCTCTCAATTTGTGAACTTAATTGGTCAATGCTTTAAAAATATCGTTGCCGTTGGCAAACAATACTAGGGCAATTAATATAAAGAAACCTACGATCTGTGCACGCTCTAAAAACTTTTCACTAGGTTTTTTTCCTGAAACAATTTCGAATAGTAAAAACATAACATGTCCGCCATCTAATGCAGGTATTGGCAATAGATTTAATACAGCTAACATCACTGATAAAAAGGCTGTAAGTCCCCAAAAGTAAGACCAACTCCACGCGCTAGGAAATTGATCGTATATGGCTTTAAAACCACCAAGACCTTTGTATGCTCCAGTACTAGGATTGAAAATGGCTTTTAATTGATCGCCGTAATTGATTATTGTTTTACTAAACTTGGTCCAGCCAGCACCAAAACTCTCCGCAAAACTGTACTCTTTACGAATGATATCAAAATAGCCTAGTTCTTCAAATTTTTTAGGGTTATTTCTAGGGAAAATACCAAGTTTTCCATCTTCATCTAATTGCAATTGACGCGTTATGGTATCATCTTCTCGCAATAGCGTTACTTCTACTTGCTCTCCTTTGAGATTTACAACCCTATTTTCAAATTGATCAAAGTACTTTAATGGTTCTCCATTGATGGCCAATATTAAATCACCTGGTTTAATGTCTTTAGATTTGTTTAAAGACGAATCTGAAACTTCGCCAACCATAAATGGTATTCTAAACTCAAAAAGGTCTCTGCTTCCACTAGATGACAATTGCCCTAAAAAATCTTCAGGTAACTCAATGGTTTGCTGAGTATTTTCTCTTTCTATTGTAATTTTTTCAGCACCTATAATATGTAATCCTATATCCGAATCGTTTATTATGGGCTGTTCGTTAATCGCTAAGACCTTATCGCCAGTCTTGAAGCCTAGGTCTACTAAAATTGGGTTCTCTATCCAATAACCATCTTTTAAACTAGATACCTTAACGTCTGAGTCGCCATAAGAAAATGACATAAACACGTAGATAACATAGGCTAAGATGAAGTTAACAGTAACACCACCAAGCATTATAATAAGTCGTTGCCAGGCCGGTTTAGATCTAAATTCCCATGGCTGTGGTGGTTGTGCCATTTGCTCTTTATCCATGCTCTCATCTATCATCCCTGCTATCTTTACATAGCCGCCAAGTGGTAACCAACCTATACCATATACAGTTTCACCAACTTTTTTCTTAAAGAGTGAATATTTTACATCAAAGAAGAGATAGAACTTTTCTACTTTAGTTTTAAACAACTTCGCAGGTATAAAATGACCTAATTCATGCAGTACTATTAGTAGTGATAAACTGAGTAAAAATTGAGATATTTTTATAACAAACTCCATCTATTTCATTTCAAATTTGAACTTTGCAAAAGTAACCTTTTAAAGGTATTTAGAAAATAAATGCATTTTTATTATAC
>JABDIQ010000085.1 GCA_013003655.1 Winogradskyella sp.
AATCTTAAAAAATTAGATTCTTTAAGCAAGCGTGTTTCCCACAACCAGCCTAGCTCTACAAATCCCGAACCGCCTAATTTATAAGGTGAATCTTCTAACCCACGACCATCTGCAATTGTATTATTAAACCCAATTGCAAATAATAGCTCGTTTGATGTCCTAATATCGTATTTCACTTTATAACCTTCAGGCTGCGGACCTAAATCAATATCTATACCCTTAGACCCAATACTAACTGACACACTACCATTTTTTTCTATGTCAACCTGATGGGTCTTATCACTTCTTTCCCATAATGCTATTTGATTATCAATAATTGCTAAGCGGTTTTGGATATTTAAGGCACGTTTTTTGGCTGCTTCTTGTTTTAATTGTTCTGCTTTTTCAGGTGTAATTTCGCCATTTTCGAGTTGCATATTAATAGCTTCTATATCTTGCTTCAGATACTCTTTTTCCTTCTCTTCTACCGTCTTTTTACTATTAATTAATGCTTCTATTTTAGCAGCTTTGTAAGCTATTTTTGTAGAATCTAAATTTTTGTCTTGTGCTGTTATTGTATTTACAACTAAGGATATAATCAGCAGTGTTAAGTAATGTGTAATTGTTTTCATTGTTCGCTTTTTTTGATGATTTATAATTGATGTGTTTTAGTTGTTACGATTAGCAACTGCAGTTTTTACTGTCTCGTATCCACTAACTAAGGCTTCAAGAACTTTAGATCTAAATGATTGTTCTAATTCTTCTTCGACGTCTTTTAAAAGCGAATTAGCATTTACAGTTCTGGTACTTTCTTTAAATGTTTTATCAATTAACAAATCCTTTTGTGCGGCCTTAAGAAGTGAATCTATTTCTTTATCTGTTGGCACAGCACTTTTGTTTTTGATTTCTTCTATTATACTGGCTGTATCTTCAATATCAACTTTTACTGTTAATTCAGAAACTTTATCCTTAATTAGGCTTAGAGTAGATTCAAGAATTGTATTTTTATTTGACTCAACGGTGCTTTTTGTAGTATTCTGGACAACCGACTGATTCATAGGTGTTTTTAACTGCTCATTATTCACTTTTTCCCTAGCTGTTTCCTGGTCCACAGGCCTTTGTTGCGATGGGTGATTACTTACCACCTCAACCGCTTTATTGTTTTGAACAGGTGTTTTTTTGTTGAGTTCTTCTAACACCTCTGGTTCAGCTTCTATTACTAATGGCAATTCTACTTCTTTTTCGCTACTACTAAAAGAGTTTATTGATATAGTAATAATTATAAGTACACTTGCTGCAATACCAATCCACCAATATAGTTTTGATCCCTTTTTAGTGTTATTGTCATTTAAGCGATATTCTAATTTTGACCAGGCCTCTGGTGAAGGCGCAATTGTTCTTTTTTCGAGCGTATTGCGCATTTGGTCTTCAAATTTAGTTGGTGCCATAATTACTGTGATTTAATGTTTTAATCTGCTGTTGCAGTATCTGCCTCGCTTTATATATTTGAGACTTTGAAGTACCTTCTGAAATATCTAGAAGTGTTGCAATCTCAGCGTGCTTATAGCCTTCTATGGCGTACATGACAAACACCATTTTATAACCTTCAGGAAGTGCATCTATAAGTTGCTGAAGATGCGCAACTTCTATTTGACTATTAACGGTATCATTATAGCCCTTGTTTGGCTCTACAACTTCAGTCGGAAATTCAATGTGTTTTTCTTGTCTTATGTAAGAAATAGATTCTCTCACCATTATACGTCTTATCCAACCCTCAAAACTTCCTTCGTTCTTAAATTGCTTTAGATTTTTAAATACTTTAAAAAAACCGTTTAGCATAGCCTCCTCGGCTTTTTGGATATCACTTATATAGTATCTGCAAACACTTAACATTTTTGATGCGTATTTTTCGTATAGTACATGCTGAGCTTCTCTATTAGAGTTTATTGCTTTTTTTATCAACTCTGATTCGTTCTTATTAAGATGAATTACTTTCATTGATTGGTTTAACATGCTTTTCTATTTATAAAGACGCAAGTTTTGGTATAATGGTTGCCTGAATAGAAAAAATATTTTACTACTTACTAATTATCAGTAAGTTAAAATTATTTTTTTCGTTCTATAACGTAGTTTACCATTAATATAAGTGATGCTCTGTAGTCTGAATCTGGATAAGACTCGAGAAGTTTTATGGCCTTTTCCTGATAGTAATGCATTTTTTTAATGGCATAATCTAACCCACCATTAGATTTAACAAACTGGATGACTTCTTTAACTCGTTTTTTATCTTTATTATGATTTTTTACGGAGTTGATAAGCCAGCTCTTCTCTTTTTTTGAACAGTTATTAAGGACATAAATTAGTGGCAAGGTCATTTTTTGTTCTTTAATATCTATTCC
>JABDIQ010000090.1 GCA_013003655.1 Winogradskyella sp.
AGCATTGGAAAAACAACAACTGTTATATCACCAGCAAATTCTTTACGTGTTGACTGAAATTCTACTGTTTCAATTGTTTGAGAAAACAGTTTTAAAACTGATTCTTTTATATGTTTTTCTAGGGTATCTTGAAGCATCATTTGTTAAAGCAGTAAAGTAATATTAACATGTTATAAACGGCTGCAAAGATAAAATTTTATTTGGTCTAGTCTGATTATAACTGCTTTAATGCTTAATTTTAAAAGAACTGAAATTAGTATAAACTATGAACCGTCCTAAACATTTACTCAAAGGAATTCCTGTACTTGCTTCTCTGAATATTAAACAAACTGTGGACTTTTATAAGCGTAAATTAGGCTTTGATCGAATAGGATACCTAGATGACAACTACGCCATTATTGCAAGAGATAATTTTATAGTTCATTTTTGGAAATGTAATGACAAAATTCATCCTGAAAACACCAGTTGTTACGTTGACGTGCAAGACATTGATCAATTGTATATTGAATATAAATCTCAAGGTGTTATACATCCAAACGGGCCATTAGAAAATAAACCATATGGCATGCGAGAATTTGCTATTCTTGACAATTTTGGAAATTTAATAAAGTTTGGAGAAGAACTAGACCAAGCAGATTTAAAAACTGAATAAGACGATTTTAACATTAAAGATTTTTCGCAGAATTATTCACATAAAAATGAAATGTCACATTTTTTAAATTTCTGTTAAACCATATCTCATTTTTTAATCTAAATTATTGGCATTCAATTATTTAATCAAGTAGTGCATTTCATCAATAATCGTACCGTTTTTCTATGATATATGCCTTTAATCGATTGGTCTTTTTTTTCATTAATTTCATCCACCCTTTTGTCTAATATATTGGTAGAAAAACCCATATATTAGCTTTTTATGGCACTTTATGTCATTTTTGGTAGGCTATTAATCAATGTCCCAAACATTAATGAGGCTTAATGATCCAACACTAACTTGGTTGTTATTGTTTTGTGTGTTATTAATGTTGCCAGCCCTCAAGGCAAATAAAAGACACAACGACACTGCAATTGATTTAAATTCTAAAGTAAGATGAAACAGTTAATTCTATTAGCTGCTTTTTTCTCTGCGCTTTTCAGTTTTGCTCAAAACGAAAGGATAGACAGCCTTACCATAGAATTAGCATACCAGACTCAAGATAGTGCTAAAGTAGATACTTCACTCAGACTCATAAAAGAGCTCTACGATATTAAAGATTATAAGAAAGCTTTAGTATTTGTTGACCAAACCTCTCAACTCGCCAAACGTATAGATTACATCAGTGGACTAGCCGAAAGCAGTTATTACCGAGCACTCATATATAATGAAAGAGATGATTACTTTAACGCCATAGATAGTTATGAAAAATCTCGTAGCTATTACAAAACTATAGCTGATTCCGTTGGCATAGCTAAGGTGAGCAATAAGATTGGTCTTTTAGAAATAAAAAGAGGCAATTACGCTAGTGGACTAACAAATTCACTTTTTGCAATTAAAATATTTGAGGAAAAAGGATTGACCGAAGAGCTTAGCTTAGCATACAACAATCTTGGCGAGGCTTATTTTAAAACCAATCAAATAGATAAAGCGTTGGAGTTTAATACCAAGGCCTTGTCTGTGAGGGAGATATTGAGAGACAGCACTGGCATAAAACAGTCAATGAAGAATATAGCCCTATTATATTCTAAACGAAAAGAACATCGTAAGGCTATAGAATACTACGAACGTATTCTAGCGATTATCAACAGAACTACAGATGCTGATCTCCTTGGTGATATACTTCCTAGAGTAGGAAACGAATATTTACAATTTAGAGACTACGATAAAGCAGCTGAATATCTATTAGAGGGATTACGTTACAACAGGCAGCGCAATAGTAAAGAAGGTATCTTAAAATCTTTAAACGCCATTGGCAAGCTAAATTTAAGACAAAATAAAGTTAGACTGGCAGCTGTACAATTAGACGAAGCCTATGCTATTGCTAAAGATTTTGAAAATAGTGAAGATCTACTAGAAAACTACAAATTACATGTAGAGTTAGATTCTACACGTGGTTTTTATCAAAATGCATTCTTTTGGCAAAATAAATATTACGATCTAAAGGAAAGATTGAGTGAGCAAGATTTACCAACGATCATACTAGAACAAACAGCGTCTTTACCTCTGGAAGAAACAGAAAACGTGACTGACGAACCAATTAACAACGGCTCTAGTCTATTTAGTCCAGAACAAAACCGATTATTACTGTATGGGTTATTAGGATTGTTACTTTTAAGTTTACTCCTCATCATCATTAACTACGCCAAGTATTCAAAAAGTAGAGCGATTATAAAGGAATACAAAGAAAAGTTGGCTGATGAAAAAAAACGCAATGACGCTATTTTAGAACAAACTTATCATTTAGAAGAAATAAACAATGTAAAGGATAAGCTATTCTCTATAGTATCTCACGATCTTAAGGATTCAATATCATCAATCAAAGCTTTTATAGATCTGTTGAGAGAAGATGGTATTTCTCAGGAAGAATTTAATGAATTAATTCCTGAACTAAGCGAGAATGCTAACAATGCCTCATCTTTACTATTCAACTTGTTGAATTGGTCTAAATCCCAACTACAAAATTTAGAACCAAAACCAGAGTTGTTTAATATTCAGGATGTTTTCCAAACCAAAATAAGTTTAATAGATCAAAAATTAGAAGACAAGCGTATTGTGCTTATTGACGAATCTCAAAGAGCAAACGTTTATGCAGATAAAAGCATGATAGAGATTGTAATTCAAAATCTATTGACCAATGCTGTTAAGTTTAGTCGAACTGGTGACGTAATTACGGTTTCTAATACAGAAAAAGACGGTAATGCTGTTATTTGTGTAGAAGATACTGGTGTTGGTATTTCTGAAGAAAACCTAAGTAAACTTTTTGCAGTGAATTCAACATTTACGACTATTGGCACCAAGAACGAAAAAGGTACAGGTTTAGGACTTACAATTTGTAAGGATTTAGTTGAACTCAACAACGGTCGAATATGGGTAGAAAGTACTCAAAATGTAGGTAGCAAATTCTTTGTAGAATTACCCAAAGTTGAACCTTCAAAATAATTTTGAATATTGTATTAATTTCTTGGCAAAAAGACTTCAGCCATCATACAACGCGCACTGCCTCCACCACAAGTTTCAATCGTTTCTAAAGAACTGCTTAGTATTGGACAATGTTTTTCAATGGCATTTATTTGGTCTGTTCTAAGGCTTAAATGTGCCGCCTCACTCATTACTAAATACAACTGATCATTTTTTCCCTTTAATTGAAGCATATTTCCAGCAAAACTATGCATCTGTGCTTCTGTGATGGCAATGATTTCTTTACCATCATCCTTAAGACTTTTAGCCACCGCCTTACGCTCTTTAGAATCATCTATACTATCCAGACAAATAACAGCAAAATTTTCGGCCAAACACATCATAACATTAGTATGATAAATAGGAAGGCGCTCACCGTCAACGGTTTGGTTTGCTGTGAAGATAATAGGTGTATACTCCATGTCTTCGCAAAACTCAATAACCAATTCCTCATCGGCTCTTGGTGACAACGCACAGTAGGCTTTTCTATTAACTCTATCTAATGCCAAACTCCCTGTGCCTTCTAAAAAAAAGCCTTCGTCTTCAGCAGAAGTATAATCAATAATATGCTTAATGGAATATCGCTCATCTTCAAGCCTCATAAATATCTCATCTCGCCGTTCTTTACGCCTATTCTCCGCAAACATTGGGTAGATTACAACGTCACCATTCTCATGAAAACTCACCCAATTATTCGGAAATATAGAATCTGGCGTATCTGCAAGTTCATCATCGTTCTCCACAATTACTGTAATTCCTGCAGCACGCAGTTTATCTACAAAGGCGTCAAATTCTTCCTGCGCTTTTAGATTGATTTCTGAAGTCTTTAAGTCTATATCCTCCTGAAAGTAATTGTTAACAGCAGTTTGCTCATTCATCCTAAATTTTACAGGACGAACCATTAAAATAGTATTTGTTGTTTGTTGCATTTATTAAAAATATCGCTGCTAAATTAATCTATTTTAGTGTGAAATTAGTTATCATCACGAACCTTATGGAAGTTCTTCTCTTATGATTAACTTTACGTATTGTTAGTCAAATATTTAGTATGAAAAATCATTTTATTTTTATTCTTGTTCTATCCGTTTTAAGTTTTAATTGCAAAGAAATTTCTAATAAAAAGAACACCTTAGAAACCGTTTTTGAAATGAGTAATGGCAAAGAAACGGCCACTTATGACGAAACTATTTTATATTATACAACACTTGCCAAAAAATTCAAGTCCATTAATATAGACAGCTATGGCGAAACAGATTCTGGTTTACCATTACATTTAGTAACAATAAATTCAGCAGGTAATTTCAATTTCGAAGAAATAAGAAAAAGCCAGCGAATTGTTTTGATTAATAATGGTATACATCCTGGTGAATCTGATGGCATAGATGCTACTATGATGTTATTTAGAGATTTAGCAAATGGCACTATTGAAATTCCAGAAAATACTGTCATTGCAACTATACCTATCTACAACATTGGTGGTAGCCTTAATAGAAACTCAACAACTAGGACAAACCAAAACGGTCCTGTGTCTTATGGCTTTAGAGGAAATGCACGAAATTATGACCTCAACAGAGATTTTATTAAAGCAGATACCAAAAACGCACGGAGCTTTACCGAGATATTTCATAAAGTGAAACCAGATGTTTTTATAGATAATCATGTTAGCAACGGTGCAGACTATCAATATACGCTCACACACTTATTTACACAACATAATAAACTTGGAGGTCCTTTAGGAAAGTTTGTTCATGATTCTGTAATGCCAACATTAGAATCAAAATTAAGAGCTAAACAATGGGATATAACACCATATGTCAACGTTTTTAATAGAACTCCTGAAAGTGGTTTTTCTCAATTCATGGATCATCCACGCTACTCTACAGGCTATACTACATTATTCAATACCATAGGTATGATGGT
>JABDIQ010000116.1 GCA_013003655.1 Winogradskyella sp.
ACTTCTAGTTTTTTCATGCCCAAAGGATCATGCTCTCTTTGTACAATCTCTTCTAGTTTTTCTTGAAACGTATCCATCTCATTAAAATGAAAACGCAATTCTCTTTTCCATGTTTCTATATTAAACTTTAAATCGCTTAAGTACATTACTTTACTTTCCATATGCTTTATGTAATATTTGGTTATTATGAATTTACTAATTCGTTCTTATTAACAAGTTCTTTTTGAACATGTGCTGGTACAGGACTATATCCGTCAAACTTAGAAGTATAGTTAGCTCTACCTTGGGTTATTGATCTTAATTGGGTGCTAAAATCTGATAATTCAGCATTAGGAATTATACAGCCTAAAATTTGATAATTGGCCTCGTTCTCAATGCCTTGGATAATTGCTCTTCTACTCTGAAGTTCTGTCATTACATTACCTACCATAGCTTCAGGTACTCGAATCCTAACTTGAGATCTTGGTTCTAATAACTTTGGGTTGGCATTTAAAAATGCCGATTTAAAAGCATGTGCCCCAGCTATCTTAAATGAAATATCATTAGAATCAACAGCATGCATTTTACCATCAAAAACCATGACTCTAATATCTCTAGCGTACGAGTTGGTTAATGGTCCAGATTCCATGACCTCTAAAATGCCTTTCATAATTGAAGGTAAGTAGCGTTGATCTATGACTCCACCAACGATACAATTATAGAATACTAATTTACCATCCCATGGTAAATTAACTTCTTCTTTGCCACGTATAGAAAAACCTTCTGGTTCTGGCATTCCTTCGTGATAAGGCTCTATTTTTAAGTGGACTTCACCAAACTGCCCAGAACCTCCTGACTGCTTTTTATGTCTGTAATTGGCGGTAGAACTGCGTTGAATAGTTTCTCGATACGATATTTTAGGAACTTCAAACCGTGCTTTAACATCGTATACATGTTCTAAAATCCAATTAATTGTCGTTAGATGAAGTTCGCCTTGTGTACCTATAAGTGTTTCGTGAGTTTCGTTAGAATAACTGAGGTCTAAGGTAAGATCCTGACTGTGTATTTTCTTTAGTGCCTCATTGAGTTTCTCTTCCTCACTTGTATTTACAGCAAATACGGCTTTGGTAAGTCGTGGCTGTGGAAATTTAATAGGTTTTATAGTTCCTGCTTCTGGTCTTACCGCCAAGGTGTCATTAGTATCTGTAAATTTAAGTTTTGACGTAGCACCAATATCTCCAACCGTTAATTTTTGTACGGATTGTTTTTGTTTACCGTCCATTATAAACAATTGATTTAATGTTTCCATTTCGCCAGTTCGGGTATTGTACAATTTATCATTTACAGTAACTTCTCCAGATTTTACTTTAAAGAAACTGACTTGACCTAAATTTGGCTGATGTATGGTTTTAAACACAAATAAAGACGTATCCGCATCAACCGTTGGTGATACTAAATCACCTTCAAGTGTTTGTTCAGGGTTAAGATCTGCTGCTGCAGGTGCTACATTATCAATAAATCCCATTAAGCGCCCAGAACCCATATCATTTAAAGCAGACATGCAGAAAACAGGGAAGAAATCGTGATTTAACATACCCAATTTAATACCTTTTCTTAATTCTTCTTCATTCAGTGTTCCCTTATCAAAATATAACTCCATCAATTCTTCATCATTTTCAGCTGCTTTCTCAACCAATATGTTATGAAGTTGGTCTGCCCTATCTTTTTGATCATCTGGAATAGGTAGTTTTTCTGGTTTACCGCCTTCAGGGCCAAATTTATAAAGCTTCATTTTTAAGACATCAATAATACCTTGCGCACCATCAATTTTTATAGGGTATTGAATTAAAACTGCGTTATTGCCCACAAGCTGTTCTAAACTACCTGAGCTCAATTCGTAGTTTGCCTTTTCACTGTCAATCTTATTGATTACAAATAATGTTGGTTTTCTGTACTTATCAATATAGTTCCAAATAATTTCGGTACCTATGTCAACACCGTGTTTTGCATTTATTACGGTTACGATTGTATCTGCAACTCTAATAGATGAGATAATTTCACCTATAAAATCATCGAGACCAGGTGTGTCTATTATATTTATTTTATAATTACGCCACTCAGTGTGTAAAGGAGTGGCGAATACAGATGCACCTCTTTGGTGCTCAACCTCGTGGTAGTCTGAAACAGTGTTTTTCTGCTCTACACTACCACGCCTGTTTAAAAGACCAGCTTCAAAAAGCATGGTCTCAGCTAAAGTGGTTTTTCCGGAACGATGTGCGCCAACAAAGACGACATTTTTAATGTGTTTATTGTCGAATACTTTCATATGTATGATTTATGTGGGTGTGAACTTTGATTCTTAAACCCTAAAATTACTAACCTATATAGATATATTCTATGACATAAGTTAGGTTTTGAAACGTGAAGAAATGAAGACCGTATTTGGTATCTACAATTTAAAACTTTTTATCACCAATTGAAAACCAATTGGACAGTTTTTTTATATTATTGACATTATGGTATTTGAAGATCAGCACTATTATTATAAACTCTATAAACCGTATGGTTATTTAAGTCAATTTGTTAATAATCAAAAACGTAGAAGAAATAAACGATTATTGAGTGAATGGAAAAATTTACCACAAGGTATTATGGCTGTTGGACGTCTAGACGAGAAATCTGAAGGACTATTATTATTAACTACAGATGGTAAGTTTAGCGATCGCGTGCGAGACAAAACGATTGAAAAAGAATACCACGTTATGGTAGATGGCGTTGTAACTAAAACGGCAATAAATCAATTACAAAATAGCGTTACGATATCTGTTGATGGTAAACCTTACCAAACTATGCCATGCAAAGCTCATTTACTAGATGACGTTTCACATATTAAAGAGCGCTTTGTTAGAGACCCAAGGCACGGTGAGACCAGCTGGCTATCTATAACATTACGAGAAGGCAAGTATAAACAAGTTAGGAAAATGACTGCAACTGTTGGTTTCCCTACGTTGCGATTGGTAAGAGTAAGAATCGGTGACTTCCATCTGGGATCAATGGAATTTGGTGAATTAGTGGCTATTAATTCCCTTCAGATTTAGGTTCTATCTGAAGTTTTTCATTAATAAAGATGATTGTTGCTTTAACGCCAGTTAATAAATTCCATTCCTTTGAGGAGACTAATGAACCTTTGTCATCGTACACAATAAATTCAGCAGTATTAGGGCCTGATTCACCTTGATTTAAAGCTTGAATGTCAATTTTATTAATACCTTCTAATAAATCGATTTGTACACGTCTGTAAGATCCTGTAAGTAATATTTCAGGATGTACTATTTCATCGTTTAAAAAAATACGTACTCTATCGCCATCTGGATATTCATGATCTCTACAAACTATATTAACAAACTTTGTGTTTGTTCTGTGTTCTCCTAAAAATTGATCGGACATGGTGCGGATCATTCCTGTTTTTGCGGCATCTTTCTTCCATCGCTTTTCAAATATTTCGCCAGGATTTCTTAAACCATCATCAAACACCATTGAGAAGTTGTTATCAGATTCTTTAATCTTATACTTATTAAAGCCCTTCGTTGAAATTCCATTAATAGTGCCACCGCTTTCTTTAGAAATATCAGGTAATTTTTTGGGTTCCACTTTTATTTTCTGAGGCGAAGAGTCCTTCTCCTTCTGAGATTGTTCTGCAGGAATTTTTATAGACTTCTTTTCTTTATCAACCTGCGCGTTGGCAAACGTGAACATTGAAAATGCTATGAAGAAACTTATATATTTTAACCTTTTAAAGGTCATGTTATTAAATTGATTTAACAAAAATATAGTCAAAAATCGTACCTATTTCAAATAAAACGTAAAAAAGTAGAAATTCTTTAAAAAGAAACGTTAAAACTTACCATTGAAACTTAGTCTTAAGCGTCTGTTATACTCTTCAAATAGCCAATCCTTGTAGTTTTGTGTGCTATTCATTATGCAGTAACAGTATTGTTTTATTCTATAGCGAATATCGTCATGAAGTAATTTAGCTAAGTCTCTGGCATCGTAAACATCTTCACTATTCTCAATACACATTTGAGAATGTTGTACTATTGCTCTTTCTATTACCGCAAATGACTTTTTTGATGATTTTAGGACCTCTTGATACTCTTTTTTAACGTCAAAATCATTCACGCTATTTTTAAACTTTTCCTTGAGATTGTCTGGCATCACGTAAACAAAATCGCGTTCCAAATCCTCATCATCTACAATATTTTCGAGATATAGATCAGGATATTTAAAAATATGTTGCCAATCTACAGGTTGATCCCAAGCTCCAAATCTGGCTAAATTATTACCTAGATCAATCACCTCAAATGTGTTTCTGTCTTTGTAAATACGAGAACCTCTTCCTATCATCTGAAAATACAGCGTTAGCGATCGTGTGGCTCTATTTAAAATAATGACTTCTACTGAGGGCTCATCAAAACCTGTTGTGAGAATACTTACAGAAGATAATATAGCATCTGGTGTATGTTTAAACCATTGCAAAATTTCTTTCCTATCGTGTTTGTTTGCTGTATTGTCTAAATGCCTTACATTATATCCTGCACGCTTAAAGGTATGGTATACTTCTTTTGAAGTATGTATACCATTATTAAAGATCAATGTCTTTTTACCTTTTGAAACTTCTTCATGGGCATGTAAAAGCTTCGTTTGCATCATACTATTGGTATAAAGTGCTTCAGACGATTTTACCGTATAATCACCGTTGATTCCAATTTTTAAACTTGTAAGGCCTACATCATAATTATAAACATTTGCCTTTGCTAAAAATCCGTTATTAATAAGTGTTGCAATATTATCACCAACTATGAGCTTATCATAATTATCTTTCATTGGCAGTTTAATATTGCTACTTAATGGTGTTGCTGTAACGCCTAGAATAAAACAAGTATCAAAAAATTTAAATAGTTTTCTAAATGAATTATAATGCGCTTCGTCTATTATAACCAAGCCAATGTCATGCAGTTCAAACTCTTTATCCGAAAGTCTGTTATTCAACGTTTCAACCATTGCCACAAAACACTTGTACTCATCTTGGTCTGGAAGTGTTTTTACTTTGCTATTTATAACTTTATTTTTTACTGAAAAACCGCTTAGCACATTTGATGTTTGCTTGCATAATTCAATTCTGTGCGTTAAAATAACAACCTTCTTACTATGCTTTTGAATATATCGCCTAACTATTTCAGAAAAAATTACGGTCTTTCCACCACCTGTTGGTAATTGATACAATAAGTTATAGTTTGCTGGTGCATCTTCCATAACTTCAAAAATGCGATTGAGATCTGTTATTTGATAATCGTACAGTCGCTTTTTGGTTGATTTTTGATCAATTGTAGAAGTATCGTTCGGCATCTATGACTTTAAGACTTTGTTAATCTTGCAAAAATAACACATAAATCGAGTTGATAGAATAGATGTTAACAACATTTGAAAAAAATAGGGATCACAACTAAATCCACAACTTCTGTATTTTCGAGATATATAGGATGTTTTGTTGATATCAACACTTAAGCATAGTATGCAAACAAGCCATTTATTAAATTAAGGTATGCTGTTAAAATTCGTTAAATTATTACTTTGTTATACATAGTACTGTAACAATTTGTAAACTCTATCGTCTTTATTATATAAATCAATTAAAAAACAATAATCATGAGAACTTTAAACAGCAATCAAATTACGGACACTCCTGTAACATCAAAGATTCATACTTGGAATAGTAAGCGTCGTTACAGATAGAACATTACTAACAATCATCAATCAAAAAATTATGAGAACACTACCAAAAATGATCAATACATCGCATAGTATGGATGATGATCTCGAAACAATTAGGAAATGAATTATTACAAATTCTTTTATCAGATCTTTTAAAAACCAGTAGCTGTAGTTGCTGGTTTTTTGTTTTTCCGTGCTTTCTATCTACATTTAAGCAAACTAATTTTATGAAAACACGTACTTTTCTCATTGCTCTCCTACCCTTTCTATTTATACTTACCAATTGCAAACAAGATGTTATGTCTAACGATCAACTTATTGAAAAAGCTCAACGGATTCACAATTCTGTCATTACTTTAGACACCCACTGTGATATTAATCTCAAAAATTTTACAGATTCTATTAATTATACGCAGCGATTAGAAACCCAGTTAAATCTGCCAAAAATGAATGAAGGCGGTTTAGATGTGGCTTGGTTGGTGGTTTACACTGGCCAAGACTCACTTACAGAAAATGGTTATGCAAAAGCCTATGATAATGCCATAGCTAAATTTAACGCTATTCACCGATTAGTCAATGATTATGCGCCTGAGTCCATTGAGCTTGCATTAACCTCAGACGATGTGAGGCGCATCCATCAATCTAGTAAAAAAGTAGCAATGATCGGTATTGAAAATGGTTACCCTGTAGGTACTGACATTTCTAATGTTAAAAAATTTCACGACTTTGGCGCTCGTTATATGTCATTGGCACACAATGGGCATAGTCAACTAAGTGATAGTAATACAGGTGAAGAAGACGATGTTTGGTTGCATGATGGGTTAAGCCAATTAGGTAAAGAGGTAATTGCAGAAATGAATAAAGTAGGCATAATGATAGATATTTCTCACCCGTCTAAGGAGGCTATTAAGCAAATGATAGAATTAAGCAAAGCGCCAGTCATTGCCTCTCACTCTTCTGCTAGAACATTATGTAATCATAGTAGAAATCTGGATGATGAGCAGCTAGGTTGGATTAAAAAAAATGGCGGTGTTGTGCAAACTGTGGCCTTTTCGTCTTATTTAAATAAAGAAAAACACGAAGCTAGAGATGAAGCCTTAAAGCAAATACAGCTTAACGTTATGGACTCTTTAGGAAGCCAACTTCTCACAAGAAAAGAGCGTCAAGAATTATCGGATGAAGACCTTCTTGAATACATGGAGAATTATACAAAAATGCGAAATATAGTAAAATCTAAAACGTCTGTTATGAGCGACTTACCGCCTGCCGTTGACGTAAGCGATTTTGTTGATCATATAGATTATTTAGTTGATAAAATTGGAATTGAACATGTAGGTATTTCAAGTGACTTTGATGGCGGTGGTGGTATTGAAGGATGGAGTGATGCTTCCGAAACTTTTAATGTTACATTAGAGCTCGTAAAACGAGGGTATACCGAAAACCAAATAGCTATGCTTTGGAGTGGAAATCTTTTAAGAGTACTGGACCAAACACAAGCTATTGCCAAAGAGTTAAAACAATAAATTGGATAATATAAACAAAAAAAGCCAGCACTAATGCTGGCTTTTTTTTGTTCTCATTATTATGAAATCTTAATCTGTTTAGCAGGTTTCTTTTTAGCCTCTTCACGTTTAGGTAAAATAACATTTAAAATACCATCTTCGTATTTGGCTTTAATTTTATCTGCTTCAACAGTTTTTGGAAGTGAAAAAGTTCTTCTAAATGAAGAATAACCAAATTCACGTCTTGTAAAATCGTCATTTTCTTCATTAGATTCTGATTCAATCTCCGCAGAAATTGATAAAAGGTCATTATCTAAATTGATATCAAAATCAGATTTTTTAAGTCCAGGGACTGCCATTTGTACTATATACTCATCTGCTTTATCCTGAACATTAACAGCAGGTAATGTAAGTCCTGTATTAAAATTAGACATAAATTCACCGCCAAAACTAGTGTTTAACATGTCATCTAACCAAGATGAAATTGTAGGTAGTCTTCTTAATCCTAATCTAGAATTTGATTCACTACCATTTTTTACAGTTGGAATTAAATTGCTCATAAGATTTTGTATTTAAAAATTAGACTTATTTCAACTTATCCTATATATAACAAATTTAAGACCAAAGGAAGATTAAAGAATTAAACAGTATTAAACTGACATTATTTCGGTTTAACTAACTGCAAACATGACAGTTAATAGTTTTTTAATATGCTAAAAGTGCCAAAAGTTCAGTCTCAAATCGGCTTTTTGCCAAGTACTGATTTTCTAGTTGTTGGGCAAATGGAATTGGTGTTTCTAGACTTCCAATACGTTTTACTGGAGCGTCTAAATATTTAAAACAATTCTCCGTAATGAGGGCCGAAATGTCACTTGCTATACCTCCAAATAACGAATCTTCCTGTAAAATTATAGCTCTACCTGTTTTTTGTACAGAAGTAAATATAGCTTCGGTATCTAATGGTTGTAATGTTCTTAAATCAATAAGATCTGCGTGTATGGTATTGTGCTTATCTAATACCTCTAGTGCCCAGTGAACACCAGCACCATACGTTATAATTGTAATAGCTTCACCAGTTCTGAGCATTGCTGCTTCTCCAAAAGGAATAGTATAATATGAGGACGGTACATTTTCTTTTACAGTTCGGTATAAAGCTTTGTGCTCAAAGAACATTACCGGATTAGGATCATTAATTGCTGTATTTAGCAGCCCTTTGGCGTCTATGGGAAATGCCGGATAAACTACCTTTAACCCAGGAGTTTTTGTAAACCATGCTTCATTTGTTTGAGAATGAAAAGGCCCAGCTGCTACGCCACCACCACAAGGCATTCTTATAACCACATCAGCATTTTGACACCATCTGTAATATGATTTAGCTAAATAATTTACAATAGGATTAAATCCTGATGTTACAAAATCTGAAAATTGCATCTCCACAACGGCTTTCATACCTGCTATGGACAATCCCATTCCTACTTCTACAATGGCAGATTCGCATATTGGCGTGTTTCTAACTCTATCTTTACCAAATTGCTTTAAAAAGCCCTCAGTAATTTTAAAAACGCCACCATACTCTGCTATATCCTGGCCCATTAAAACTAAATCTCTGTGCCGTTCCATGGACTGTTTTAAACCATCAGAAATTGCGTCAACGAAACGCATTTCTCTAACTGCTTGACCCTTTTTAAAATGCTGAAAATTAAATGGTTTATATACATCATCTAACTCATTACTTAATACAGGTTCAATCTCGGATTCTTCAAATGCTTTTTCAAGATTGAGCTCAATTTCCTCCTTGATTTCGGCAATGTATGATCCTTCTATTTTATTAGTGAGTATTTTACTATCATACAAGAACTTTTTAAAATTTTCAATAGGGTCTTTGGCTTCCCATTGCTCCATTAATTCGTTAGGCACGTACTTTGTACCACTAGCCTCTTCATGTCCTCTACGCCTGAATGTTTCTAACTCAATTAATATAGGTCTTGGACGTTTTCTAATGCTTTCTGCTAATTTTTTAATTTTTGCGTAAACTTCAATGACATTGTTGCCATCTAAAGTAAATGCATCAATGCCATAACCTTTGCCTCTGTCTGCTAATTGTTTGCAACGGTATTGTTCTGATGTTGGTGTAGATAAACCATAGCCATTATTTTCAATACAAAATATAACAGGCAATTGCCAAACGGACGCTACATTCAACGCTTCATGAAAATCACCTTCACTTGTTCCTCCTTCGCCTGTAAAAACAGCAGTAACTTTCTTATTTTTCTTAAGAAGATTTGCTAGTGCAATTCCATCAGCAACGCCTAGTTGAGGGCCTAAATGCGAAATCATACCAACAATATTGTAGTCTTGAGTTCCAAAATGAAACGACCTGTCTCTGCCTTTCGTAAAACCACTTGCCTTTCCTTGCCATTGGCTAAACAATCGATTTAAAGGAATCTCCCTTGCGGTGAACACACCTAAATTGCGATGCATTGGTAAAATATACTCGTCTTTTTCTAAAGCCATTGTTACACCAACCGCTATAGCTTCTTGTCCAATACCAGAGAACCACTTGGAAATTTTACCTTGACGCAACAGTATGAGCATTTTTTCCTCTATAAGTCGAGGCTTAAGCATCTGGTAATAAAGGTTTAACAAGATCTTATCTGATAAATTGCGTTTATCAAATACTATTTTTCCCTTTGAAGAAGTTAACATAGCAAGACATTTATGTATCTCAAATGTAAATAAATTGACTCAAATAAAAAGAAAACCTTACTCTTATTGCCTATTTGTAATAAACTTTTTGGCGCATTTTAATTACATTTGTAAGTAAGACTAAAATATTAAAATCTAATGGATAGAATACCTAGTGTAGATCTTAGAGATTTTTTATCTAATGATCCCAAACAAAAGCAAAAGTTTATAGACGAAATTGGAAAAGCCTACGAGGACATTGGCTTTGTTGCCCTAAAAGGTCATTTTTTAGATGATAAATTGGTTGACGACCTATATGCTGAAGTTAAAAACTTTTTTAATCTACCATTAGACGTAAAACGGAGTTACGAAATTCCAGGCATAGGAGGTCAACGTGGCTATGTATCCTTTGGAAAAGAAAGCGCAAAGGGTCGTAAGGAAGGTGATCTCAAAGAGTTTTGGCATTTTGGCCAGTATGTTGAAGATGATGAAGAACGCAAAAAAGAATATCCCGAAAATGTTCAAGTCAAAGAACTACCTAGATTTAATGAAATAGGTAAACAAACCTATAGAATGCTTGAAAAAACTGCTAAATATGTTTTACGAGCATTAGCATTACACCTTGATTTAGAAGAAACCTATTTTGATAAATACATACATAATGGCAACTCCATTTTAAGGCCAATACATTACCCACCTATTACCGAAGAACCAAAAAATGCAGTTAGAGCTGCAGCACATGGTGATATTAATTTAATTACCTTGTTGATGGGTGCACAAGGACGAGGATTACAAGTTCAAAATCATAAAGGAGAATGGATTGATGCCATAGCAGAACCAGATGAATTAATGATTAATGTTGGTGATATGCTCTCAAGGCACACTAATAATAAACTAAAATCTACAATACATAGGGTTGTAAATCCACCGAGAGAATTATGGGGAACGTCACGTTACTCCATTCCTTTCTTTATGCATCCAATAAGTGAAATGAAACTAGATGTCCTAGAAAGTTGCATTGATGAGCAAAATCCTAAACAGTATAAGGATATTACTGCTGGTCAATTTTTAAATGAACGCCTAATTGAACTAGGACTAGTTAAAAAGTAAATGGATTTAAAAGATCAATTAAAAAACCTTTTCCCAGAACACGTAAGTGAACCTGAGAAAGATGATACTGTTGAAGATAATTCTATTTGGCTGCAAGACGATCCCATCTTATGTAAATACGAAAAACGAAAAGGAAAACCAATTACTATTATTGATGGTTACAATGGTTCTGATGCTGATTTTAAACAGTTGGCTAAAGAATTAAAAACAACCTTGAGTGTAGGTGGATCCTTTAAAGATGGAAAAATAATTCTTCAAGGAGATTATAGAGATAAAATAATGGCTATTCTTAAAACTAAAGGTTTTAACGTAAAACGTGTTGGTGGATAATTCATGAAAGAAAAATTACTTCATATTACAAATGGTAATGCACTTACAGATTTTCTGAAAGACTTAAATATTGAAGGCACCATATTAACCTGGCAAGAAATGCTTTGCGAAGGCCCTACCATCAGTGCCATCGATTCTCCAGAGTTTTTTGAAATAAGAAAACAATTCTTAAAAGCATATTACGACATTGAGGTTAATGACAACGATCTAAAATCGGAACTCAGTAAATTAAACAATACCGATTCTTACGACCAAATTATTCTTTGGTTTGAATACGACTTGTTTTGTCATATTAATATGCTGGGCGTTATAAATTTATTGCATCAAAAGGAAATTAATAAACCTTTATATCTAGTTTGTAGTGGCCGCATAAAGGGCGAAAAAAACCTCAAAGGGTTAAGTGAATTAACACCAGAGCAATTGCTAGAACATTACAATGAAAAAATAGAACTTAACACGTCCGATAAGGAGTTAGCTATATCCCTATGGCGAACTTACTGCGGTAAAGATCATAATATTTTTAAGCCATACATCACACAAAAATCGTCATTTAAGTATCTAAGCAACTGCTTAAAAGCGCATTTAGAAAGGTTTCCAAATCAACAAAATGGTTTAGGTAAAATTGAGGAGAATATTCTAAAGATCATTGAAGGTCAAGAAATTAAATCTGAGCATCACCTCTTAGGATATTGTCTAAACTATCAAGGTTTCTATGGTTTTGGCGATTTGCAGCTAGAACGTATTATTAAATCATTGTCCTTATTCTACACCACTACAGAGACTGGTATAGAATTAACTCGCAAAGGTCATGAAGCGCTTCTAGGACATCACAATTTTGCTTCGGAAATCAATAACGACATGACTTATGGTGGTGTTGATCGATTAAAATTTCAATTTAGTACTTCACTTAATAAACTTGTAAAAACGACATTGCATGTCAATTAAAAATTCTGAGTTAATATTAAATCCTGATGGAAGTGTATATCACTTAAATCTAAAACCAGAACATATTTCTGATACTTTAATTTTTGTTGGAGACCAGGACAGAGTTGAAAAGATTACCACACATTTTGATTCCATTGAGTTTAAAACTCAAAAGCGAGAATTTAAAACAGAGACCGGATTCTATAAAGGCAAGCGTCTCACAGTCATTTCCACAGGAATTGGACCCGATAATATTGACATAGTTCTTAATGAATTAGATGCGCTAGTGAATATTGATTTAAACACAAGACGACCTAAACAAGATTTACAAACATTAAATATTGTGCGAGTGGGTACGTCTGGGTCACTTCAAAAAGACATACCTGTTGATTCATTTGTTATAAGTACGCATGGTCTTGACATTAACGGTATGTTGCATTTTTATAAAATTGAGGACATCGTTAATCCCGAAATAGAAAATGCATTTATAGAACATACTAACTGGGATAAAAATAAAGCTAGACCAATTGTAATAAAGAATAGTTCTTACTTACAGTCAATTTTTGAGACCGATATTGTTTATAAAGGCATAACAGGAACAGCTGGAGGGTTTTATGGCCCACAAGGCAGAGTCTTAAGACTACCCTTGTACGACGCCTCTTTAAATAACAAATTAGACACTTTCAATTACAAATCTCATAGAATCACCAATTTTGAAATGGAAACGTCTGTTATTTACGGCTTGTCAAAATTATTAGGCCACAATGCTATTTCTCTTAATGCAATAATTGCTAATAGACCAAACGGTGATTTTAGTAAAGACCCACAAAAAACAATTGAAAATCTAATAGTATATACACTAGATAGAATAGTGAATATTTGAAGCATTCATGGTTAAAACTATGACAAACATAAAAATAGGAGGCGTACCAGAACATTTTAATCTTGCGTGGTATCTCACTTTAAAAAATAAAGAATATCAAGCTCAGAATATCAACTTAAGATGGAAAGATTATTATGAAGGCACAGGTGCCATGTGTATGGCACTAAGAAAAGGTGATATTGATATTGCGGTTATCTTAACAGAAGGCATTATAAAGGATATTGTAGACGGCAACCCCTCTAAAATTGTACAAGTATTTGTAAAATCACCTCTCATTTGGGGCATACATGTTGCACATAAATCTAAATACCAAAATATTAAGGATTTAAAAGGTAAAAAAGCAGCAATCAGCAGATACGGATCTGGCTCACATCTTATGGCATACATTAATGCCAAAAACAATGATTGGAATCTAGAAACAGACTTAAAGTTCAAAGTAGTTAAGAATCTATCTAATGCCGTTAAAAATATTTCAGAAGGAAAATCGGATTATTTTATGTGGGAAAAATTTACAACCAAACCACTTGTCGATGATGAGGTATTTAGATGTATTGATGATTGCCCAACACCATGGCCCTGTTTTGTAATTGCGGTTTCTGAAAAAGCATTAATAAATTCGCCTGAAGCCATTGCAACTATTTTAAAAATAATTAATACCACAACTTCGGAGTTTAAAGCAATACCAAGTATAGACCAAATGATAGCTAATAGATATCATCAAAACATAGAGGATGTAAGACTTTGGTTATCTCTAACCGAGTGGTCTCAAGAACAAATTTCTCTTGAGACAATAGATCAAGCTCAAGATCAATTATTTAATCTTGGTCTTATTGATAAAAAATTGGCAGGTACAGACTTTATTAATACGATCTAAAAAGTATTAACGTTTTTTTAAACGTTAATTTGTGTATTTCATCTTCAACAAGAGTTTATTTGTAGGAATAATGAGGATTTTATCGGTTAATTTATCTTCGTTTCGAATAATTTTCTATTTTTGCTCTAACCTTAATCTATTAAACCAACAATATGGCATTAACAATTACTCTCATAATAGGGTCTTTAGTAGCTTTAAATTTTTTACTATTGGTCTTTAGTTGCCAACCTGTGGAACGGCAAATCAAAAACAAATCAGAAAATTCAATTGAGAAACATCCTAGGTTAATTTCCAATCAATTGGAGTCTGGTCAGCTTGCTCCAACAGGGAGTTAGTTTTGCTAAAATGCTTATTCCCAAACCAATACCCTCTATTTGCACTTAACGGTGAAGGGTGTCCACTACTCAATATTTTGTGCTTAGAAGTATCTATCAGTTTTACTTTTTTACGTGCAAACCCTCCCCAAAGTAAGAATATAAGATTAGTTCTTTTATCACTTAAACGGGAGATAACATCATCTGTAAAGGTTTCCCAACCCTTGTTTTGATGACTTCCGGCTTGATGAGCTCTAACCGTAAGTGTAGCATTAAGTAAAAGCACACCTTGTGCAGCCCAAGGTTCTAAATTTCCAGACAAAGGATAACTAATATTTAAATCATTCATTAGTTCTTTAAAAATATTTTGCAAAGATGGTGGATGCGCAATGCCATCGTTAACTGAAAAGCATAAACCGTTAGCCTGATTTTCACCATGATAAGGATCCTGCCCTATAATAACCACTTTAGTTTTTTCAACTGGACACTGGTTAAAGGCATTAAATATTAATTGTCCTTTAGGGTAGCATGTGTTGGCTGTGTATTCGGCGCGCACAAAACGAACTAATTCTTTAAAGTATGGCTTTTCAAATTCATCTTTTAACAAAGAATTCCAGCTTTGTTCAATATCTACTTCCATAAGTATATCTCTAAATCACAAAAATACACTTAATACGGCAAAACCTATAAAGCATAAGGTCGTCTTAAACTCTGCTCTTAAACGAGTATTTTTAAGTAAATTTGCTGTCTTTAATACATTATTAATGGCAGCGGCAGTAATATCAGCTAAAACACTATCAGATCTTGAATTTAACACAGTTCTACAACAGGTCAGTGATTACTGTATTACGGTTTTAGGCAAAGAACAAGTTCTTAAAATTCTACCAATATCAAATAAGGAGACACTTTTGTCTCAATTGAATTTTACTAATGAATATTTAGCTTCATTTGAGAATGACAATAGAATACCCAATCATGGGTTTGACTCTATTTCAAAAGAGTTAAAGCTATTAAATATTGAAAACACCTATCTTGAAATTTCAGGTCTTCAGAAAATAAGTCATATATCACTAACATCAAATTCACTCTTAAAGTTCTTTAAGAAATTTAAAGACTACTACCCTACACTACACAAATTATCAAATGCTATTGAAATCACCGATACTATAATTAAACAGGTGGATGACATCGTCGATAGATTTGGCGATATTAAAGATGATGCGTCTCCTCAATTACAGGAGCTAAGACGATCTATAGCTAAAGTAAAAAGTAAGATCAACACAAGTTTTAGCACTGCGTTAAACACATATCACAACCTAGAGTATTTAGATGATATTAGGGAATCTGTGGTTGAAAATAAACGTGTTTTAGCCGTTAAAGCAATGTACAAGCGAAAGGTGAAAGGGGCCATTATGGGTGGCAGTAAAACGGGGAGTATAGTTTATATAGAGCCCGAAACGACACTTCAATACACACGTGAGCTCAATAATCTTGAGTATGACGAACAGGAGGAAGTCATAAGAATACTCAAAGAGATCACCAATTACTTTAGACTTTTTTTACCGCTACTTAGGCAATATCAAAACTTCCTAACTGAAATAGACATTATATCTGCCAAGGCTAAGTATGCAAGGTCACTAAATGCCGTTCTGCCAGAAATAACAAGTGATAAAAACATTAATCTAATTAATGCGTATCACCCATTATTATATTTAAATAATCTTGAAAAGAAAGAAAAAACCTTTCCGCAAACTATAGAATTAAATACCAATAGTAGAATCATTGTTATTTCTGGACCCAATGCTGGTGGAAAGAGTATAACCTTAAAAACCGTTGGGCTACTGCAATTGATGATTCAAAGTGGGTTATTAATACCTGTACACGAACGAAGTAAAATATGCCTTTTTGAACGAATACTTACAGACATTGGCGATAATCAATCTATTGAGAATCACCTAAGCACCTACAGTTACCGCTTAAAGCAAATGAATTATTTCCTTAGAAAGTGCAATAAGGATACCCTGTTTTTAATTGATGAATTTGGCACCGGAAGTGATCCTGAATTAGGTGGTGCGTTGGCAGAAACGTTTTTAGAAGAATTTTACGATCGTAAAGCCTATGGCATTATTACAACACATTATGCCAATTTAAAAATATTGGCAAGTGAAAAAGAACACATGATTAATGCTAATATGATGTTTGATGAACGCAGTCTACAGCCAATGTATAAGCTAGCTCTTGGTCAGGCAGGTAGTTCATTTACTTTCGAGGTTGCACAGAAAAACGGAATTCCATATCGCCTCATAAATAGAGCGAAAAAGAAAATTGAACGCTCTAAAGTAAGATTTGATGCTACCATAGCAAAACTTCAGAAAGAACGCGCCAAACTAGAAAAAACCGAGCAGTCCTTAAAAGTCAATGAAAAGAAAAAAGAAACTGAAGCGTCAAAGCTAGAACGCATTAATGAAAAGATTCAAAAGAAATTAGAAAGCTACCAAGAATTATACGATAGCAATCAACGCCTTATATATTTAGGTCAGAAAGTTAATGATATAGCCGAAACGTATTTCGAAAATAAACGGAAAAGAGAGTTAATGGCAGAATTGTTCAAGCTGGTTCAGATTGAAAATTCTAAGCGAAAGAAAATTTCTGCAAAACAGAAAAAAATAGAAAAGGCTAAAGCGCAACAACTAAAAAAAGAAACTGATAAGAAAGTTGAAGCTATTAGGCAAAAAAAACGAAAAGCAAAAATTGTAGAACCTGTTATAACAAAACCAAAGCCAATATTAAAAGTTGGCGATCACGTAAAAATGCATGATGGAAAAGCTGTAGGTACGCTTGATGCCATTGAAAAAAACAAAGGCGTTGTTAACTATGGCATGTTTACAACTCAGGTAAATTTAGATTTACTTGAATTAGTTGAAAATAAATCTAGAAGAGTCAAAACAGCGAAGTAACGCTGAACATAATTCAATGATAGAACTACCGCAAAATAAACAACTTATACTTTTTGATGGTGTTTGTAATCTGTGCAATAACAGTGTGCAATATGTCATTAAACACGATACATCAAATACCTTTTTATTTGCGCCGCTTCAAGGCGAAACCGGTAAGGCAGTAATAAAAAAATATCCTGATACTCTAAAAGACGTGGACTCTATTATTCTCTATAATCCCGCAAAAGGTATTAGCACAAAGTCCACAGCCGCTTTGCGTATTGCTAAGTACTTAAGGTTTCCTGTAAACTTAGTCAGTGTGTTTCTTATTTTTCCACCATTTCTAAGGAACGCTGTGTATAATTATATTGCTAAAAATAGATATAAATGGTATGGTAAGAGAGAACACTGTATGATACCTACCCAAGCTCTCAAACAAAAATTCTTAGAATAAAAAAAGCCCTTAAGGACAAGGGCTTTTTTATTAACAACTTACTTAAAACTAATTTAACCTTATAAAATCTTTAGAGTCTAAAAACTTTATTGAGGGAATAAAATTGATTAATAGCACAATCATTTTAT
>JABDIQ010000117.1 GCA_013003655.1 Winogradskyella sp.
GTCTAAAGAAATTGTTATCTTTAGTGTTATGCAAATGTATATAAAATACTTATAAGGATTAATGGACGTTTCAGAAATTGACTTGCATTCAGCACTTAAAAAATACTTTGGTTTTTCTTCCTTCAAAGGACTTCAAGAAGAAGTTATAAAAAATGTAGTTGCAGGTAATAACACTTTTGTAATAATGCCAACTGGTGGTGGTAAATCGCTCTGCTATCAATTACCTGCTTTAATAAAAGAAGGCACAGCTATTGTAGTTTCTCCACTTATAGCACTAATGAAAAATCAAGTTGATGCTATAAGAGCCGTATCAGACCATGAAGGAGTTGCTCATGTTTTAAATTCATCATTGAACAAAACTGAGGTTAAGCGCGTTAAAGAAGATATTACCAGTGGCATTACTAAACTACTGTATGTAGCACCAGAGTCACTTACAAAGGCAGAATATGTAGATTTTTTAAAAGAGAGTGAAATATCGTTCATGGCTGTGGATGAAGCGCATTGCATAAGTGAATGGGGACACGATTTTAGACCAGAATATAGAAACCTAAAACAAATTATAACCAGAATAGGTGATAACATACCAATAGTAGGGCTTACTGCTACGGCCACGCCTAAAGTTCAGGAGGATATATTAAAAAGTTTGGGTATGGTTGATGCTAAAACGTTTAAGGCTTCTTTCAACAGACCAAATTTATATTATGAGGTGCGGCCAAAAACTAAAAACGTAGATGCAGATATTATAAGGTTTGTAAAGCAAAATGAAGGAAAATCTGGTATTGTATATTGTTTAAGTCGTAAACGGGTAGAAGAACTAGCCCAGGTGTTACAGGTCAATAGTGTTAAAGCGGTTCCTTATCATGCTGGCTTAGATTCTAAAACCCGAGTAAAGCATCAAGATATGTTCTTAATGGAAGACGTAGATGTTGTGGTAGCAACCATTGCGTTTGGTATGGGTATAGACAAACCCGATGTAAGATTTGTTATTCACCATGACATTCCAAAAAGTATAGAAAGTTATTATCAAGAAACAGGAAGAGCAGGGAGAGATGGTGGCGAAGGCCATTGCTTGGCTTTTTATGCTTATAAAGACATTGAGAAATTAGAAAAATTCATGTCTGGCAAACCAGTTGCCGAACAAGAAATTGGTCACGCCCTTTTACAAGAGGTTGTGGCCTTTGCAGAAACCTCTGTGTCTAGACGAAAATTTATTTTACACTATTTTGGTGAAGAATTTGACAATGAAACAGGAGAAGGTGGTGATATGGATGACAATATTAGGCATCCTAAAAAACAGGTTGAAGCTACTGATGATGTAACCTTGATCTTAGATGTGGTGAAACAAACCAACGAAAAATACAAATCTAAAGACCTTGTACAAGTTATCATAGGTAAGACCAATGCTTTAATTTCATCACATAAAACCGACACCATGCCGTACTTTGGTGTTGGCTCATCAAAAGATTCACGTCATTGGATGGCTCTGATAAGACAGGTATTGGTTGCTGGCTTACTCAATAAGGATATTGAAACTTACGGTGTGCTGCGTATGAGCAAAGCAGGAGAGAAGTTCCTAGAGTCACCAACCAAATTTATGATGACAGAGGACCATACGTACGATGAAGAATCGGATGATGGTATCATCACTAACGCAAAATCTGGAGGAGCGTCTGCGGATGAAAAATTGGTTAAGCTTTTAAAAGATCTAAGGAAGCGAAATGCTAAGAAACTCGGAGTTCCACCTTTTGTTATTTTTCAAGACCCATCGTTAGAAGATATGGCTTTAAAATACCCTATTGATATTAACGAATTATCTAATGTTCATGGTGTTGGTGAAAGCAAGGCTAAAAAATACGGAAAAGATTTTGTGGAACTAATAGCCTCTTATGTTGAAGAGAATGATATTATTAGACCAGATGATCTTGTTGTAAAATCAACAGGAACAAATTCTGCCATAAAACTTTACATTATTCAAAATGTAGATAGAAAACTGCCATTAGATGATATAGCTTCGTCAAAAGGAATTACTATGGATGATTTTATTAAAGAAATGGAAGCCATTGTTTTCTCTGGTACTAAACTCAATATAGACTATTGGCTCAATGATATTCTAGATGAAGACCAACAAGAAGAAATACACGATTATTTTATGGAGTCTGAAACTGATAAGATTTCAGAAGCACTAGAAGAGTTTGATGGTGATTACGAAGAAGAAGAATTAAGACTCTACAGAATTAAATTCATTAGCGAGGTTGCCAATTAAGACAAGACCAAGTCTTAACTCAGCTTCAATTATTCTAAATTTTTACTTCGTACTTATATTCTTATCTTTGCAATCTTAATTTTAAAAAGTAAACATGAAAGACGGATTGTACGCTAAATTCAATACGAGTAAAGGCGAAATACTGCTAAATTTAGAATTTGAAAAAACGCCAGGCACTGTAGGTAATTTTGTTGCTTTAGCTGAAGGAAACCTTGAAAATTCGGCAAAACCACAAGGCACACCTTACTATGACGGCTTATCATTTCACCGTGTAATACCAGATTTTATGGTTCAAGGTGGCTGCCCACAAGGTAAGGGAACAGGAGGACCAGGATATCAGTTTGATGATGAGTTTCATCCTGACCTAAAGCATAGCGGTCCAGGCATTCTTTCAATGGCTAATGCAGGTCCAGGTACCAATGGGAGTCAATTTTTTATTACGCATGTAGAAACGCCTTGGTTAGACGGCATGCATACTGTGTTTGGAAATGTTGTAGAAGGTCAAGACGTTGTTGATGCGATAGCGCAAGATGACAAAATAGAATCTGTTGATATTATTAGAGTGGGTGATGCAGCAAAGAACTTTAATGCTGTTGAAGCGTTTAGAACATTTGAAGGGTCTCGTGAAAAACGACTAGCTGAAGAACGTGAAGCAAAAAGAGTAGAACTAGATAAGCTTGCGGCAGGTTTTGAAGAAACGAAAAGTGGTTTACGCTACAAGATTATTCAAAAAGGAGATGGTAAAAAACCAAAGTCAGGTGATACTGTTTCTGTACATTATAAAGGACAATTAGCAGATGGTACTGTGTTTGATTCGTCTTATAAACGAAATCAACCACTAGATTTTTCTGTGGGCGTTGGCCAAGT
>JABDIQ010000143.1 GCA_013003655.1 Winogradskyella sp.
TACGTTGCCAATCGTAGTATCATCAAACAAGTATATGATTCATTTTGATAATGCACCTATTGGCTATTTAGACTTGGATAGTAAAAAGAATAATACACTTACTTACGAAACTATTTCGGGTCGTAAGACCTATCAAATACTTGCAGGAAACACATGGTACGACCTTGTAAATAACTATACTGATCTAACAGGTAAACAACCAATGCTTCCACGTTGGTCATTGGGTAATTTTTCTAGCCGATTTGGGTACCATTCTCAACAAGAAACCGAAGCAACGATAGACAAGTTTATAGAAGAAGAAATTCCTGTTGACGCTGTAATCTTAGATCTGTATTGGTTTGGAAAAGACGTTAAAGGCACAATGGGAAACCTCGAAATATATAGAGATTCGTTTCCTGATTTTGAAGGTATGGTGAAGCGCCTCAATGACAAGGGTGTAAAAACCATAACAATCACAGAACCGTTTGTGTTAACCACTTCAAATAAATGGAACGAAGCTGTTGAAAACGATGTTTTGGCAAAAGATTCTATTGGCAATCCCGCTACGTACGACTTCTATTTTGGTAATACAGGTATTATTGATATTTATAAGTCAGAAGGTGAGCAGTGGTTTTGGGACATCTATAAGAGTTTAGCAAATAAAGGTGTAGCAGGAGTTTGGGGTGATTTAGGTGAACCCGAAGTATTGCCATCTTGGGTTAATTTTGAAACAGGGACAGCTGATGAAATTCATAATACGTATGGCCACGTTTGGGCACGACTGGTTTATGAAGGCTACCAGAGAGATTTTCCAAATACTAGACCCTTCATTTTAATGCGTGCAGGCTATTCTGGCAGTCAGAGATACGGAATGATTCCATGGTCTGGTGATGTCAACAGAACTTGGGGAGGCTTACAATCTCAACCAGAAATTGCACTACAAATGGGTATGCAAGGAATGGGTTATATGCATAGTGATCTCGGAGGATTTGCTGGTGCAAACTTAGATGACGAACTTTATGTGCGTTGGTTGCAATATGGTGTGTTTAACCCAATTTTTAGGCCACATGCACAAGAAGATGTGCCAAGTGAACCCATTTATAGAAGTGAGAAAGCAAAGACTATGGCAAAATACGCCATACAAATGCGCTACAGGTTATTGCCATATAACTACAACTTGGTTTACGAAAATAGTAAGTATGGTAAACCCTTGATGCGTCCATTGTTTTTTGAAGAGCCTAAGAACGCTCAATTATTTGCCTATACCAAAACGTATTTATGGGGTAATGATATTTTAGTCTCACCTGTTCTTGAAGCTGGTAAAAAGACACAGGAAGTGTATTTTCCTAAAGGATCAATGTGGTTTAATATTGAGAATGACAGTATAGTAAAAGGTGGAGAAACCAAATCTATTGGGCTTAACGAAGCATTTATCCCTACATATGTTAGAGCAGGTGCATTTATACCACTGGCCAACAAAATGCAAACCACTAAAGATTATGATGATAGTTATATTCAATTGCAATACTATTATCATCCTTCAATTGAAGCATCAGAGCGTAATTTCTATTTTGATGATGGCCAATCAGCTAATGCTTATAGCAAAGCCAATTATCAATTGCTAAAATTTGAAGCCGAAAACGAAAGACGTTGGTTAGATATTGACTTTGAAGCTGAAAATGGTAAGAATCTCACACCACAAACAAAATCGGTAGAGTTAGTGATTCATAATATCCAGAAAAAGCCGAGACGAATTAAGATAAAGAATAAAAAAGTGAACGGCACTTATAACTCAAAGTATAAGACTTTATCACTGAATATAAACTGGGATACTTCAGAGGATATAGAAATTGATATCAAACTAAAATAATGAACCGATGAAAACAAAACATGTCTATGCTGTATTAATTGTTTTTTCATTATTCATAGGATGTAAAAACGATAAAATAGAACATTCTCAATCTAAAGAATTAAATACAAACATGAAGAAAAAGGAAGTTGTATATCAGGTATTTACACGATTATTTGGCAATACAAACACAACCAATAAACCTTGGGGAACCATTGAAGAAAATGGCGTTGGTAAGTTTAAAGATTTCACTAAAAAAGCGCTTGGGGAGATCAAGGATCTTGGTGTTTCCTACATATGGTATACAGGTGTGCCTCATCACGATGTTATTACAGATTATACAGCTTATGGCATTTCTAATGACGATCCAGATGTTGTAAAAGGACGCGCTGGATCACCTTATGCAGTTAAGGATTATTACAACGTAAATCCTGATCTTGCAGAAAATGTTGAACATCGACTGCAAGAGTTTGAGGACCTAATTGCAAGAACACATGAAGCTGGACTTAAAGTACTCATAGATATTGTTCCTAATCACGTAGCACGAAATTATCAAAGTCTTACTAATCCTGAAGGTACCACTGATTTTGGTGCCGAGGACAACACAGAGGTCACCTACGATGTCAATAATAATTTTTATTACAATCCTGGAGAAGCATTTAAAGTTCCAGAATGGAAAAATGGATACCAACCACTAGGAGGTGACGATCATCCATTGGCAGATGGCAAATTTAAGGAGGTGCCAGCAAAATGGACAGGAAATGGCTCACGTGCATCACAACCAGATATGTACGATTGGTATGAGACTGTTAAGGTAAATTACGGAGTTAGCCCAGATGGGAATAAGGATTTTGATGACCTACCTCAAGGGTATGAGCACCAAGACTATAAAGCGCATTTTGAATATTGGAAAGACAAAACCGTTCCAAATTCATGGATAAAGTTTAAAGGCATTGCTTTGTATTGGATTGATAAAGGTGTTGATGGCTTCCGTTTTGATATGGCCGAAATGGTACCTGTTGAATTTTGGAGTTATATGAATTCTCATATTAAAACAAAAAATCCAGATGCTTTTTTGCTAGCAGAGGTCTATAATCCAAGCCTGTATCGTGATTATATTCATAAAGGAAAAATGGATTATTTGTATGATAAGGTGCAATTATACGATACCTTAAAACACGTTATGCAAGGTGACGGTAGTACCAATAACATACCTCCGATATTTAATGATTTAGCAGATATTGAGCATCATATGCTACATTTCTTAGAGAACCATGATGAACAACGAATTGCTAGTCCAGATTTTGCAGGCAATGCTTTAAAAGGAAAACCAGCGATGGTAGTCTCAGCAACGGCAACAACCTCACCAACCATGGTATATTTTGGACAGGAATTTGGTGAGCCTGGTGCGGAAGATCTAGGTTTTGGTGACCCTACACGTACCTCTATTTTTGATTATGGTAGTGTGCCTAGCTTGGTAAGATGGGTCAATAACAAACAATTTGATGGCGGACAATCCACTCCGCAAGAACTAGAATTGCG
>JABDIQ010000188.1 GCA_013003655.1 Winogradskyella sp.
TTTTCGTACGCATCGGTATTTGTCCAAAGTTCTATTTGCGCCAAAGTTTGGTTAGTAAACGAGTTACTCATTACAAAACTTGGGTGACCTGTAGCACAACCTAAATTGACTAATCGACCTTCTGCAAGGATAATTATGTCTTTACCATTTACAGTGTATTTATCTACTTGTGGCTTGATTTCTACTTTAGTACTTCCGTGGTTTTTAATTAACCATGCCATATCTATTTCATTATCAAAGTGACCAATATTACAAACAATACACTTGTCTTTCATGGCTTCAAAGTGCTTACCTTGTACAATGTCTTTATTTCCTGTTGTAGTAATTACAACATCGGCTTTACCTAACACGGTTTCTAATCGTTTAACTTCAAATCCATCCATTGCTGCTTGTAATGCACAGATAGGATCAATCTCAGTAACAGTTACAATACTTCCTGCACCTTTAAATGATGCTGCAGTTCCTTTACCTACATCTCCATAGCCACATACAACAACACGTTTACCTGCTAACATAACATCTGTTGCTCTTCGTATAGCATCAACCGCACTTTCTTTACAACCGTATTTGTTATCGAATTTAGATTTAGTTACAGAGTCATTTACATTGATCGCTGGCATTGATAAAGTGCCATTCTTCATACGCTCATATAATCTGTGAACACCAGTTGTAGTTTCTTCAGAAAGACCTTTAATTCCTTTCATTAACTCTGGGTACTTGTCAAATACCAGATTAGTTAAATCACCACCATCATCTAAGATCATGTTTAATGGTTTACGATCTTCACCAAAGAAAAGGGTTTGTTCAATACACCAATTAAACTCTTCTTCATTCATGCCTTTCCACGCATAAACAGGAATACCGGCAGCTGCAATGGCTGCTGCAGCCTGATCTTGTGTTGAAAATATATTACAAGAACTCCATGTAACTTCAGCGCCTAAGGCAATTAATGTTTCAATTAATACAGCCGTTTGTATAGTCATATGCAAACAACCTGCAATACGAGCTCCTTTAAGAGGTTGCGAGTCTTTATACTCTTCTCTTAAACTCATTAATCCTGGCATTTCAGCTTCAGCTAATTCAATTTCTTTTCTTCCCCATTCCGCTAAAGAAATATCTTTTACTTTGTAAGGAACGTAGGCTACTGATTTTGTATTCATAATTGTATATTTGTTTCTTATGTTTTCTTTTTACGGGTGCAAAGATAACTATTAACTCTGAGAATATAAATGCCTTTATACAAAACCTTTAGACCCAATACCAATAGTATCATTAAGTTATGGAAGATTACCGAGTCTTTGGAAGAACTAATGGCGCCACTAGATTTAAAAAAAGATAGCAAAGACAGAGTGTTATCTATGAAGAGCGAAATTCATCAATGCGGTTTTTTAAGCGTTAGGCATTTATTGCGAAGTGAAGGATATACTGATCAGGATTTATATTATGACGATAATGGAAAACCTCATTTAAAAGATGGTAAGCATATTTCCATTTCGCATTCATTTGAATTTTCAGGAATTATCATAAGTGATTCTGAAGTGGGTATTGATATAGAGAAACAACGCCAGAAAATAGGAATAATCGCCAAAAAATTCGTGGATTACGAATTAAATTATTTAAACCAGAACGCTGAAGATTATGTTAAAAAATTAACCATAATTTGGTGCATAAAAGAGTCGCTTTATAAACTCTTTGCAACACCTGGTATGGTGTTTAAAAATCATTTTCTGGTGATTCCGTTTATGCTAGAAGATGAAGAAACCGTTTGTTGGATTGATTATAACAATTTAAAACACAGGTATAAGGCGAGTTTCTTTGAATTCGATGGATTTTCATGCGCTTATGTAATACAAGAATGAGTACTATTTACAACGATATTATCCATAATAAGCAACGCGGACAAAAACTGTTGGCAGTATTACTAGATCCTGATAAGATATTACTAGAAGAAATTCCAAACGTCATTGAAAAGGTTAACCATTCAATGGTAACGCATATTTTTATAGGAGGTAGTGATGTAGCGCCAGATAAAACCCATCAATTGGTTACACTGGTTAAATCAAAAACGGTCTTACCTCTTGTTCTTTTTCCTGGTGACATTGAGCAACTAACTAATGCTGCAGACGCCTTATTACTGTTGTCTTTAATTTCGGGTAGAAATCCAGATTACCTAATAGGAAAACATGTGGAAGCTATTCCTTTTTTAAAATCCTCATCCTTAGAAATAATTCCTACAGCATATTTGTTAATTGAAAATGGAAAAAAAACCTCGGTTGAACAGGTTAGTAAAACTCAACCTTTAAAAAGAACTAATATAGACGCTATTGTAAATACAGCTTTAGCTGGTGAGTATTTGGGATTAAAATTAATCTATTTGGAAGCCGGTAGTGGAGCAACGCATCCTATTGACGCACACATTATACAAACCTTAAGACATGAAACTACTTTGCCAATTATAGTTGGCGGTGGCATACGAAGTTTTGAGGCTTTGCAAAATGCTTATAATGCTGGTGCAGATATGGTTGTTATTGGAACAGCGTTTGAACAAAATATGTCCTTTTTAGATGAAATAAAACAATACAATGAACATATCAGTTGAATTAACCTTTTTGCCACTTACCGACAAGTTTGAAACTCATATAATAGCATTTATTAAAAGATTGAAAGCGTCAGGATTTAACGTCTTAGAAAATCCGTTAAGTACACAAATATATGGTGATTATGAAGAGGTCATGCACTTCTTGTCTACTGAAATTAAACAATCATTTGAGGCAATAGAAATGGGAGTTTTTAATGTAAAAATTGTAAAAACAGATCGGAGTGGATATCAATCAAATTTTTAATTTTTTTTTAGAAACTTACCAGAATACACCCACTTTTCAAATCGTGCTAGAAGCCGTTGCATTTGTGTTTGGTATTTTGAGTGTTTGGTACGCTAAAAACGAGAATATTTTGGTGTATCCAACAGGCATTATTTGTACCGTAATTACAGTTTATCTGTTATTTATTAATAAATACTTAGGTGATATGATGATGAACATCTATTATTCACTCATGAGTATTTATGGTTGGTGGAACTGGTCTCGAAAAAAGCAAGATCAATATGTGGTTCCTATATCCAGAACAACGTTGAACGAAAAACTTATTGGTATTTTGTGGTTTGTTTTAACCATTATAGTTACTTATGCCGTTTACCGAGGATTTGATTATACCCTCGAAATTGCTAATTATATAGATGTAATAACCTCAGGAATTTTCTTTACAGCTATGTGGTATATGGCGAATAAAAAAATTGAAAACTGGGTATTATGGATTATAGGAGACCTTATAACCATTCCACTTTATGCCTATAGAGGATTAGGAATGTTATCTTTACAGTATGTTATATTTACACTACTGGCAATATTTGGCTACATAGAATGGAGAAAAAGCTTAAACAAGAACCTTCAAAGTGCATAAAGGTGGTTTTGTTTGGTCCCGAATCAACCGGAAAGACTACACTTTCAAGACAATTAGCAAGACATTATAATTCTGTTTGGGTGCCAGAGTATGCCCGAGAATATCTTCAAAATAAATGGAATAATGAGCGCAAAACGTGCGAACCTAAAGATCTTCTGCCTATTGCCATTGGGCAAATGCAACTAGAAAACAAGCTCGCACAAAAAACAGATACCGTATTAATTTGCGATACAGATTTGTTAGAAACAAAAGTATATAGTGAAGCTTATTATATGGGTACATGCCATCCGAAAATTGCCATATATGCACAACAAAATAGTTATGACCTTTATTTCCTTACTTATATTGACACTCCTTGGGAAGCGGATGATCTAAGAGACAAACCAGATGAACGTGAGCGGATGTTCAATGCCTTTGAAAAGGCCTTAAGAGATCACAAAAAACCTTATGTTGTGCTTAAAGGCAATAAACAAAAACGTTTTAAATTAGCAGTTGAAAAAATAGATAAGTTACTTTTAGAAAACAAATGAATTTTACAGAAACAGATAGAATACAAATACGCAAAAAGGGTTTAACGACAGATAAAGTTAATGAGCAATTAGAAACTTTTAAAGATGGATTACCGTACACACGTCTTAGAGCAGCAGCTACATTAGACGATGGAATTTTAAAGCTAAATAGTGAACTCATTGAGCAATATAAAACCTATTTCGAAGAAAAACTTGACAGTATCTCAGTCACTAAATTTGTGCCTGCTTCTGGTGCTGCAACTCGCATGTTTAAGTTCTTGTTTAGATTCATTAACGATTATGATCCAGCTCAACAATCCCTAAATGCTTTCATCAATAAAAATAAACTCAAAGACCTTTACACCTTTACCGTTGGTTTAGAAAAGTTTCCGTTTTATGATATGGTAATGGACCATTTAAAATCTAAAGAAGATGATTTTAGTACGTTGAGCAACGACGAGCAAATCTTCTTATTTGTTAAGAGTATGTTAGATCCTGACGGATTTAATTTTGGAGATTCTCCTAAAGGACTATTGCCATTTCATAACTACAAGAATAGTGTTTCAACAGCTTTCGAAGAGCACTTATATGAAACCGCACTTTATACATCTAGCAATCATCCATCACACTTACACTTTACAATTTCTGAAAAATATCAAGACCGATTTAATGATGAATTTAAACGTATAGAGGAACAAGTTGAACAAATTACAGGCACCAATTTTGAAGTGACCTTCTCTTACCAACACGAAGCTACAGATACTATAGCTGTTGATTTAAAGAACAATCCATTTAGAGAAGACGACGGAAGTCTCCACTTTAGACCATCAGGTCACGGTGCGTTGTTAACTAACCTTAATCAACTCGATGCCGATGTTGTTATTATTAAAAATATTGATAATGTCGTAGTTAAAAAATACAAGGAAGAAGTAGCACTTTATAAAAAAGTTCTTGGCGGTATATTACTTAAAACGCAAGAACAAACCTTTAAATATCTTAATGTAATAGATAGTGAAACTTACAATGAAAACGATATTGAAGCTATTGAAATGTTTTTAAAAGAGAACTTAAATGTAGTTATTGCTAAAGATTACCACAAGTATTCAGATCAATCTAAGGTAGAATACTTAAAAGAAAATCTAAATAAGCCAATCCGAGTATGTGGTATGGTAAAAAATGAAGGAGAGCCTGGAGGAGGACCATTCTGGATAGAGAATGATCATGGTGTTTCATTACAAATCGTAGAGTCTGCTCAGGTCAATAAAAAGAATGAAAAGCAAAG
>JABDIQ010000191.1 GCA_013003655.1 Winogradskyella sp.
AAATTATTAAGTATCGCTTTTGCGATTAACCAACTAATGAAGGAAAACTACGAATCTATGAATACTAACTGCATTCTTACAAAAGGCTTTATAGCGTCTTTTAAAAAATCCCTTGGTGCTTTTTTAAATCTGCTATTCATTTATTCTTTCAGAACTCTTAAAGATAAATCTATAATATACCTTATATTATTATGCTTTGCTAGCAGCACTGCCCTATTTGCCCAAAACCCAGGTCAGGCTTCTAATTTTAGTGTAAAAGCCGAACTCTACTCTGGAGCTTTCAACTCTATATCTGATGACTGGTTTCAAGGTCCTTCTGGTATAGGAAACATCGACGAGAGCCAAACAGCTTTTTGGCGTGCCATAACAAATGGTCAAACCAATCAAATATTTTCAGCAAGATCTCCATACGCTCAATATGAGGTTGTTAATGGTTACTTACTCTATGACGCTGTTTATGCAAGAGATTATGTGTCGCTAAGTGGATCAAAAGATAAAACAACATTTACTGGCAGTTCTGGTAAAAATGGTGACAACCCCTCAACGTCATGGTTTGTAGAAGAAGGATCAGTAACTAGTTCTGTTGATATTGTAGATTCATATGCACACCTAAGAAGGGAGGGTACAACAATTAACGACGACCTTTGGCTTATTACTGCCTTAGCTACAACAGGAAATACTGGAACACATTATGTAGATTTCGAGTTGTATGCAGAGCCTTTTGAAGAAGACGGTAGTGGTGGATTTCAAAATTCAGGACCAAACTCCACAGGAGGCCATACTGTTTGGACATTTGATGGCGCAGGAAACTTAACTTCTAGCGGTGACTTGTATCTAGGCTTTGCTTACAGTGGTTCTGATGTAGCAGGTGTTGACGTACGGATTTGGGTTTCAAAAAATGATTACAATAACATAACTCCAGTAAAGTTTAGTTGGGGTAGTGAATTTGATGGTGCTGGTAATGACCCAGATTATGGATATGCTAGTATAATTATTCCTGTTGGTGCAAAATTTGATTCAGCCAATAGTAATAATGTTATAGGTCCTCCTTGGAAAACTTTTAGTAACTCAAATGTGTC
>JABDIQ010000194.1 GCA_013003655.1 Winogradskyella sp.
TGTATAGATCTACATCAGCCAAATTCAGCCGCTAGAAAAAAAGCATACAACGCCGATATTACTTATGGTACTAACAATGAATTTGGATTTGATTACTTAAGAGATAATATGGCTCATTCGCCTGAAGATTTGGTGCAACGCCCTCATCACTATGCCATTGTAGATGAAGTAGATTCAGTTTTAATTGATGATGCCAGAACACCTTTAATCATTTCAGGGCCAGTTCCAAAAGGAGATCAGCACGAGTTTAATGAACTTAAACCTATAGTGAACGATCTGGTTGAAACACAACGTAAATATTTAACTGGTGTATTAGCAGAAGCTAAAAAACTAATTGCTGAGGGAGACGTTAAAGAAGGAGGTTTTCAATTATTGCGAGTTTACAGAGGTATTCCAAAAAATAAGGCACTTATAAAATATTTAAGTGAAGAAGGAATAAAGCAGTTACTTCAGAAAACCGAAAACTTCTACATGCAGGACAATAATAGAGAAATGCCAAAAGTAGATGCAGAACTCTATTATGTTATTGATGAAAAAAACAATCAAGTAGAGCTATCTGACAAAGGTGTTGAATTTTTGTCTGGCAAGGACGATCCTAACTTTTTTGTAATGCCAGAAATTGGTATGGAGATCGCGAAGATTGAAGATCAAGGATTAGCAGTTGAGGAAGAAGCCAAACTAAAAGAAGAACTTTTTAGAGATTTTGGTGTAAAGTCTGAGCGTATACATACACTAAATCAATTACTAAAGGCCTATGCCTTATTTGAAAAAGACGTGCAATACGTTGTCATGGATAATAAGGTAATGATCGTCGACGAGCAAACTGGCCGAATCATGGATGGTAGACGTTACAGTGATGGCTTACACCAAGCTATAGAAGCCAAGGAAAATGTAAAAATTGAAGCTGCCACACAAACATTTGCTACAATAACATTACAGAATTACTTTAGAATGTATCGCAAACTTGCCGGTATGACAGGTACAGCGGTTACCGAGGCTGGAGAATTTTGGGAAATTTATAAGCTAGATGTTGTAGAAATACCAACTAACAGACCTATAGCAAGAGATGATAAAGATGATCTTGTTTACAAAACTAAACGCGAAAAATATAATGCCGTAATTGATGAAGTTACGGATCTGTCTCGTGCTGGTAGACCAGTCTTAATCGGTACTACAAACGTGGAGATAAGTGAACTCTTAGCTAAAATGCTGAGCATTCGTAAAATACCACATAACGTATTAAATGCGAAGCTTCATAAAAAAGAAGCAGATATTGTAGCACAAGCTGGACAACCAGGACAGGTAACCATTGCTACCAACATGGCTGGACGTGGTACGGACATTAAGTTATCAGATGAAGTTAAAGAAGCTGGTGGACTGGCGATAGTAGGAACAGAACGTCATGACTCCAGACGTGTAGACAGACAGTTGCGCGGTAGATCTGGTCGACAGGGAGACCCTGGAAGCTCTCAATTCTATGTGTCCTTAGAAGATAACCTAATGCGCTTGTTTGGTAGTGATCGTATTGCTAAAATGATGGATAGAATGGGGCTTAAAGAAGGTGAAGTCATTCAGCATTCTATGATATCTAAATCCATAGAACGCGCGCAAAAGAAGGTTGAAGAAAATAACTTTGGCGTTCGTAAACGGCTATTAGAATATGATGATGTTATGAATGCGCAGCGTGAAGTTGTTTATAAACGTCGTAAACACGCCTTACAAGGTGAGCGCTTAAGAGTTGATTTGGCTAATATGATTTTTGATACTTCAGAAGGCATTGCCGAGGGCAATAAAAATGCCAATGATTTTAAGAATTTTGAGTTTGAACTTATTCGTTATTTCTCAATGGCATCACCAATTACTGAAGAGGAATTTACTAAACAATCCTCTCAGCAAATTGCTGGCACAATATATAAGGCCGCATTTAAACACTATCGTGATAAGATGCAACGTAATGCAGATTTAGCATTTCCGGTGATAGAAAATGTATATAAAACTCAAAGTGATAGATTTAAACGAATTGTAGTGCCTTTTACAGATGGTGTTAAGAATTTACAAGTTGTAACAGACTTACAAAAGGCATATGAGACCAAAGGGAAACAACTTATCAATGATTTTGAAAAGAATATCACCTTAGCCATCGTAGACGACGCATGGAAAACACATCTTCGAAAAATGGACGAATTGAAACAATCCGTCCAATTAGCCGTGCACGAACAGAAAGATCCGTTACTGATTTACAAGTTTGAAGCCTTTGAATTATTTAAAGTAATGATTGATCAGGTTAATAAAGACGTAATTTCGTTCTTATTTAAAGGAGAAATACCTCAAGAAACAGCAGATACGATACGCGAAGCACGTGCGCGCAGACAAGAAAATTTAGAAACTACAAAAGAAGAAATTCCTAATATTGACGAACGTGCTGCACAGAATAGAGCCGCTGGAAATAGAGCCTCTCAATCACGAGAAATGGTAGAAACCATTGTAAGAGACAAACCTAAAATTGGTAGAAACGACAAGGTAACCATTAAGAATGTGATGAATGGTCAAAGTAAGGTTGTAAAATACAAACAGGCTATTCCGCTGATTGATAAAGGAGAATGGGTCTTGGTTGATGAATAGAATCAACTTTTCATAGTATAAAAGTCCAATAGTTTAAAGCTATTGGACTTTTTTATTAGTAACTAATCGTTTCAAACGAGCTATTAAACTAGATTTTTTGTAACTTATAATAGTTAATCGTATAGACTATGAAAAAAGTATTAGCTACCGTTGTTGGCCTAGTAGCAGCAGCTGCTGTGATTTTAGTATTTGAATTTTTAGGTGAGATGTTTTTTCCTCTACCCGAACAAATAGATATTACAGATGTAGACTCTATTAAAGCAAATATGGACAAAATACCTACTGGAAGTCTAGTATTTGTTATCATGGCTCATTTCTTGGGTATTCTAGCAGGTATGGTGGTTACAACTTATGTCTCCAAAGAAACACTTGTGCCTGTTTTAGTTGTAGGTGGTATCTTATTGTTGGCAACACTCATTAATTTATTTGTCTTGCCTCATCCAATATGGTTTACCATTGCAGATATATTGGCAGTAATTCTTGGCTTTTTGGTAGGCAGATCGTTATCCAAACAACGCATTACTCATTTGAATTCTATATAGACTATACTAATTGCTATTTTAATTTTAGAATAAGATCTGGATCTGGGCAGTTCTGCTGATAATAGTCAACATCCAAACTACTACAAACCCCTGGATAGTCGCCCTTAAAATCTTTAATATCTAATATTATTTGAAAATGTAAATGTGGTGGATAATCACCATTGACACTAGCGTCTCCTAAAGTGGCAAATGGCATTCCTTTTTCAATCCATTGTCCTTCTTTAAGACCAACTAAACTAGATTCACTTAGATGCCCATACAACGTAAAAAAAGAAAATCCATCAATACTATGCTCCAAAATTATTGTAGGACCATAGTCACCAAAATTGGTGTTGTTCTTAAAACTATGAACTCTTCCATTAATAGGTGCAAAAATATCAGAATCAGCATCTAGCCATAAATCAATTCCTAGGTGAATATTGCGCTCAGAACTAGCAGTTTCGTTGAAATAGGCACTTCGCTGGTAAATTTTTCGTTTTTCTAAATACCCACCAAAAGCAATTTTAGCATTATTTAGCTTTTTATAATTCCATATATAAATATGAAGCTCTTTTGAAGACGATATATCTAATTTTTGTAAATCTTTATTTTGTGGTGAAAGATCTAAAGGAACAAAGTCTTTAAAGGTGAATTTTGAATCTAAAACCGTACAAGGATAGTTTAATCTTGAAGCTAAAACTGATTTAAAAGTAGGCATTGAGCATAAAAAATTTCCATAAAAATACAAATCTCATTTATGGAAAACTATAACAATTAAAAAAGGCTGAACTAAAACTTAAGCAGGTTCAATTAATTAATAATAATGTTGCTAAACTTTGTATTTATTACAATGTTTCGGTCTGTAGATTGACCTTCAGGATAGTTGCGTATTGTTTTTTGAGAGGCAATTTTATTATTGAATTTAGAATTGCTTCCCTTATAATAAAGATTGTAAAACGCACTAGTCGGTAGATTTATCAAGGCGTCACTATTTGCCAACACCAAATTGAGACTTTTAAAATCATTAGAAAGAGTAGAAATAGTAAGATCGCCAAAACTTCCGTCAATGACACCTGTGGTATTTAAATTATCAATTAAAACATTAGAAGAATTAGAATTAAGTACTAAATAGCTCGCGGTTTTAATCTGTGCCTTATCTACAAACTTTAAGTTTAACGTGCCATTGTTCCATAAATTAACAAGGAGAGGCGTATAAGACACATTGACGGAGGTATCTCCTCCATCAATGTGTTCTGCTATAAAATATGAATGTGAAATATCACCTTTTAAGTTATGTATTACTGATGAGATTTTAAGTTCTCCATGTCTTACATTCATTTTTAGCTTAGCTTTTTTAGGTATTTTAATTTTAAGGGTTTTCTTTACTTTAAATTCTTTGTCAAGATCCTTATGTCTACTAAAAAGAGCACGTTCTCTATCATTTAGAGCTTTTTTTCTTTCAATAAAGTGCTCTGTTCTAGTTTTATTTCGCTCTTCTAATAGCTTAGCACGTTCTTCAAATTCTTTTCCAAATCGTTCTCCCCAAGCTTCCATCTTACGAGCCCATTCTTCACCAAGTTTATCACCAAAATTATCGCCCCAATTCTCCATATCCTTGGCGTATTTTTCACCAAATTCTTCACCCCATTTTTCCATTTCCTTTGCCCATTTTCCTTCAAATCGCTTGGCAAACTCTTCGCCCCATTTTTCCATTTCTTTTTGAAAATTAGAGTCTTCAAAACGTTTTGCCCATTCTTCTATGCGTTTCTCTAGTTCTTTTCCGCCTTTACTTTCATAAGCTTTGCTCCATTCTTTAAGATAAGCATCGCCTTCTTTTTGATACTTTTCGTAATCAAAGTTAAAGTTTTCAATGCCGTCTGGCAATTCAGGTAAAGCCGGCATTGGCGGCATTTCTGGCATAGGAGGTAACTCTGGCATTTCTGCTAATTTTGGCATTGGAGGCATGTGCGGAATTTCAGCTAAATGCATTTCGAGTTCCTTTAAGTGTCCCGAATAATCTCCATCTGCTATAACTCCATGTAATCTACTCCCTGTTGACGAAATCTTAACGGATTCTAATGTGCCTTCAATTTTTAAATCCCAAGCGGCTAAGACCTCTTTAAGCTGAGCTTCCGTTAGTTTATCACTCTCTATAAACCCTTCAACCTCAACAACATCTCTATTCCATGTATCTAATTCAATTTCCACATAACTTGTGTTAAGATCTACAATTACATCTTTATTTACTTTGATAGATTGCGATGTTTTTTTTAGTTTTTGTTGTGCGTAGCTCCAACTGGTGACTACACACATACACAATAATATTCTTTGTAATGTTCTCATAATTGATGATTTTTTGTTCGTTTTTTGATTTATAATTGATTAAATATTCTCTTCTACAAAGGTGCTTTCGTTAAATTCTACGAGTTGTTCTTTTAACCTACTAAGGAGACTCAATCGTAATTTTAAATTTTCTATCAACGCATCTATAGTTTCCTCCAATGGCCCATTTTCATTTAATTCTATGGTTAGGTTTTGGTATTCCGTATTTAGCTCTTGTAAACGGTCAACGTAACCATCAAATAATTCTTTGTTTTTGGGTGTTACCTCTATTTTAGATAACTCTAGATTTATACTTGCCAAATAGTAATCTTCAACCTTCTTTAGATTTGGTGAAAGATCACCCAAAGTTTTCATTGTATGAGATGAATTGTTTTGAGGATTACTATTGTCTTCTGGTGTTTGATAAAACTTATATGCGCCAAAACTTAACCCTATTACTACAATTATACTTGCTGCTATTTGTAAAAAGTTAAATTGTTTTCTAGTTGAGCCACTTGAACGTTGCCGATCTAGTTTTTCTATAAAACGCTCTTCGTGCCCTTTGGACATCTCTACACTTTTATTCTCTTGTAATGCTTTTAATAAATCTCTAAGATCTTGTGCCATTTCTTATTGTTTTTAACACGTGTTTCAATTTCTGTTTTCCCCTCATGAGTTGGGTCCTTGAAGCCACTTCTGTAATATCTAATATTTCTGCAATTTCTTGATGATCATAACCTTCAACTAAATAAAGCATTACAACATATTTATACTTTTCTGGTAGTGCCTCTATGCTTACTTTTAGATCTTCCAGTGTTATGTTATCATCTACCGTCCAATCATCATCTGTAGGTTCATCAACAATTTTGAGATGATGGTCTTGCAACTCAATTTGACGTTGCTTTTTAGCTTTTAAAACGTCTATACATTTGTTAATGACAATGCGTTTTAACCATGCTCCAAAACTAACTTCAGCCTTATATTGATTTAATTTTGAAAATGCCTTAATAAAGGACTCTTGCACTACATCTTCTGCCTCCATCTTATCTGTGATAAAACGCAAAGCAACCACCAACATACCATTACAGTATTGATTATAGAGTTGCAATTGTGCCCTTCTATCCTTCTTTTTACATTGCTCTACAATATTAAGCTGCGATGTACCGATGTTTATTTTGGATTTGATTGATTTCATTATAAAGACGATAGAAAATATTCAATGTTGCAGATAATATTATTTTTTCACTTTTTTATGTGCAAAATGGTAACAACACCTGTTGAAATTTAGCTAATTAAATTATCTTTAAGCCTTTAAATCTATTAAACCTCTGATAGTTTATGTTATTAAAACGTCTCCTAATTTTATTAGCAATTATTGCAACTGCATTGCTCATTTATTCGGCATTTGTTGAAAATACATTTTCAAAACGCTTAAGTCCAAAAGAAAAAGTTACCTATCAGCTAAATGATGTAGAGTTGGAAGTTGTCTATAACAGACCTTCTAAAAGAGATCGCGATATTTTTGGTGCACTGGTACCTTTTAACAAAGTTTGGCGTACTGGTGCTAATGAGGCTACTACCTTTGAAACCAATACAGATCTTATGGCCGACGGTATGTTTTTGCCTAAAGGAACATATACGATTTGGACCGTCCCAAAAGAAACACAATGGACTGTGATGTTTAACTCTAAACAATATGATTGGGGTGTTGATGATGAACTAAATCCGCTTTGGGACCCAAATTACGACATCTTAGAATTAGAAACTGAGGTTGTGACATTAGACGAGGTCATTGAAAAATTCACCATTTTATTCGAAAAAAATAACGATCAGCTTCAACTTACCATGTCTTGGGATAAAACCAAAATAGCTGTACCTTTAGACATAATGAACAAATAATAGTTCTGCTTGGTTTGGGAAAGAAAAGCAAATCTTCGGCATTAAAAGAAATAAAAGGTGTCAATGACCCAGAGGCCATTAGCACTTCTTCTGTAAGTTCTATTAAATCTAAACGTAAAAAATTACCTAGTGATGATCAACTTGTTAAGGGCATATTAGATGGTAATATTACAAGTCTAAGTAGAGCTATAACACTTGTTGAAAGTACAAATCCTAAACATTTAAAACGAGCACATTATATCATTACAAAGTGCCTACCCTATGCAAATAATTCAGTTAGAATTGGAATTACTGGTGTACCAGGCGTGGGCAAAAGTACATTTATTGAATCACTAGGTAAATCATTAACTAAGCAAAACCATAAGGTGGCTGTGTTAGCCGTTGATCCTAGTAGCACGATCACTAAAGGCAGTATTCTCGGTGATAAAACTCGAATGGAAGATTTAGTAAAAGACGACAACGCCTTTATTAGGCCCTCGCCCTCTGGAAATTCTCTAGGAGGTGTCGCTCGTAAAAGCAGAGAGACCATAATTTTATGCGAAGCAGCAGGCTTTGATATTATTATTATTGAGACTGTGGGAGTTGGGCAAAGTGAGACTGCTGTACATAGTATGGTAGATTTTTTCCTTTTATTAAAACTCGCTGGTGCTGGTGATGAGTTGCAAGGCATAAAGCGAGGTATTATAGAAATGGCGGATGCCATTGTTATAAATAAGGCAGATGGTGAAAATATCAAAGCTGCGAAAATGGCTAAAGTAGAATTTAATAGAGCGCTCCACCTCTATCCACAAAAAGCTTCAGGATGGCAACCTAAAGTGACACTATGTAGTGCACTTGAAAATTCTGGTATTAGAGAAGCATGGCAGATGATAGAGTCGTTTGTTCAACAAACAAAGTCAAATGGCTATTTTAATAATCACAGAAAGGAACAGAATAAATTTTGGCTTCTTCAAACAATTGAAGAACAATTAAAATCTAATTTTTACAATTCAGAAACCATAAAAAAGGAATTAAAAAAGCAACTGCAACTGGTTGAAAATGGTGAGACCACACCATTTGCTGCAGCGGAATTATTACTAAAACTAGGCAATTAACTATGTTACTAACCACTTAATTAAGATGCCATATTGAAGTCTATTGATAAGAAATTTTATTATTTCCTCATTCTCTCTTTCATAGTATTAAACGTGCAATTAGGGTCATGGGGAATAACCGAAACCAGCGAAGCGAGATATGCACAAATTAGTAAAGAAATGGTGCAAAATCAGGATTATCTTAATCCAACGCTATTAGGTATTAAACACTATCATAAACCAGTTATAACCTATTATATTACTGCATTTTCGTATGAACTCTTTGGAATTAGTGAATACAGTAGCCGATTGTTTTTACAATTCGCAATAATTATACAATTACTGCTTATCTACAGAATAACGCTCTTGTTATTTAATACTAAAAGTATTGCCTTTGCGGCTTCCCTAATATATTTTTCGCTACCAATCGTTTTGATCTCTTCTCGTAACTTAACTACTGATGCTTACTTAAATACGTTTGTGTTAGGCGCTATTTATTTTTGGCTTTCTTATTCCAAAGACGAACGCAAAATACTATCGCTTTATCTTTTCTACATTCTACTTGGATTGGGAATGGAAACCAAAGGTCCGGTTTCGCTTCTCTTTCCTTTAACGTTTATTATTACGTATAAACTTTCCTTAAAACAACATTTTTCAAAAAAAATACATCATCTCTTTGGATTTGCCATCTTTCTTGTCATTTCTGCTTCTTGGTATATTATTTTGATAATAGATAACCCTTTTATATTAAATTATTTTATAGAAGATCAATTGCTCAGCAGAATTGCGAGTAACTCCTTCAATAGAGGAAAACCGTTTTGGTTTTATTTGTTGTTAGTGCCAGCCGTTTCTTTGCCTTGGCTATTTATTATAATTTTTTACATCAGGTCAAGGTTCAAACAGATCATACAGCAAAAAGATCTAGACTTTATTTTAATAACATCTATACTCGTTTTAACAGTAGTTTTTTCGCTGTTTAAGACTAAACTCATTATGTATGTCTTACCTATGTTTGGTTTTATTGCCATTGTATCTGCATACATTTTACATAAAGCTAAAACTTCACAATTGTTTCGATATAATTATTACATAGTAGGTTTAGGTATTATTATAGTTTTTGCTATTACACTTGGGCCATTATTTCTACCAGACTTTAGTTTTAGTCTAAGTTTAGGGCTATTAATGGGTATTCCACTTATTGTACTTTCCGTTTATTTTTTGAGAAAATCTTTTAAAGTTGAATATTTAAGAACAGCGACCTTAGGATACGTTTTAGGTTTAATTACACTATTCTTTGGTACGTCTTTCATAGCTGAAAATGAAAGCAAACTCAATTCTACAAAGGCTGTTTTTGAGTATGTAAAAAATTATTTACCTGAAGAATCCACTATTGTTGTTTATAATTATTTAATGCCATCTGCCCAGTTTTATATGGATAAACCCATCATTACTCTAAACAATGGTCATAATACGGTTAAGCGTGAAACTCAATTTGAAACAGATAAAACTTGGAAGGATACAAATATAGATCTAAGAACTGATGTAGGAATGAAGCGCGCTGCAGAACTTATAGATAAGCATACTGTATTTGTTACCCGTACTAAATATAACCTAAAAGAACCTATAAAACATCTTATTAGTGAAATGACGAGTAGTAAAACCTTTGGTAATTGGATCATTTATTACAATGATTCCATGTAAAAGAATAACTTTGTCCTAACTACTCATTTCAATGAAACACAAGCTTACTATAATTGTTCCTGTATATAATGAGGAAGACAATATACTTCGATTAGAGCAAGAGCTAATGCGTTTTATTGAAGTAGCCACTGTACCCATTTCGGTTTTGTTTGTTAACGATGGTTCTAGTGATAATAGCTTATCCTTACTCAGAACTATTTGTCAGCGTCATACAGAATTTGAATTATTATCATTTCAAAAAAACGAAGGACTAAGTGCCGCCATTAAAGCAGGGTTTGACCATGTTGAGACAGATCTCGTTGGTTACATTGACGCTGATCTCCAAACAAGTCCAGAGGATTTTAATTTGTTGTTAAACCACATAGATAATCATGAACTTGTTACAGGTGTAAGATCTATAAGAAAAGATAAATTTGTAAAAAATATGTCCTCTAGGATAGCTAATGGTATAAGACGCGCTTTTACTAAGGACGGCATGGATGATACAGGCTGTCCACTTAAAATAATTAAGACCGACTACGCCAAACGAATTCCGATGTTTAAAGGGTTGCATCGTTTTTTACCAGCTATGGTATTATTACAAAAAGGAAGAGTCTTACAAGTTCCAGTGCGGCATTTTCCTAGAACCGCTGGTAAATCTAAGTTTGGCCTATGGAATAGATTATTGGGACCCTTGTTGGATTGCTTTGTGTATGTTTGGATGAAGAAAAAATATATCAATTACGAGATAGACAAAACTGACTAGATGAAAGAATGGTTTATCTATACCATAGGATTTTTAGCTCAGATTTTATTTTCCTTAAGATCTTTATTACAGTGGCTCTCTACTGAGAAAAAACGCAAGGTAATGATACCAAATACCTTTTGGATGTTCAGCCTTATTGGGTCTTTTCTTTTATTCATCTATGGTTATTTTAGAACCGATTTTGCAATCATGCTTGGTCAGTCACTTACCTATTTCATATATATACGTAACTTACAGATACAACAGCAGTGGGAGAAGATACCACAACTCATTAGATCTTTCTTATTTATAATACCTGTGGGAATAGTCATTTTTTATTTTAATAATAATCAAATAGACATTGATCTTTTATTTAAGAATGATGAAGTTCCGCCATGGCTATTGATCTTAGGTATTGTGGCACAAATTATTTTTACATTTAGATTTATTTACCAATGGCTATATGCAGAACACAAAAAACAATCGTTTCTGCCTTTAGGGTTTTGGCTATTGAGTTTAACTGGCGCAGGCCTTATACTAACTTATGCCATCTTTAGAAAAGATCCTGTGCTTATTGTTGGCCACTTATTTGGCATTATAATTTACTCCAGAAATGCCTATTTTATCAGGATAAATAAGACATAATCTTAAGTTTTCACATCTATAAACCTTTTGAGTAAATACTTGTTAAGGTGATAGAATAGCACACCACTTAAGGCGCCATAGATCATCCCGAAAAATATGTCTAATGGATAATGAACACCAATGTATATTCTGCTATAAGCCACTATAAAACTCCAAAAGAGTAGAATAAAAATAAGCTTGTTGTAATACGGTCTAAGCACCAGTCCACCAAAAACTGCTGCTGCCATAGAATTAGATGCATGACCTGAGAAAAAACTGTACATACCGCATCGAGAGTGTATAAATCTCGTTAATTCCATGATGCCTTCTTCTCTACATGGACGTAATCTTCCAAAAAATGATTTGGCGAGATTAGTACCTTGGTCTGTAAATGTAATCATGGCCGCAATAACAAAAATCATCATCAATAATGCTTTGAGACCAAGCTTTCTATATATTAAAAATAATAACAGTGCGTAGAGTGGCACAAAAGACATCTTCGCGGTAACAAACAACCAAAATCCATCCCATGTTTCAGTTCCTAAATTGTTTAGAAACAAAAATAACTCTTGGTCTTTTTCAATAATTTGTTCTAACATTACTCTTCATATCTTTCTATCTCTCTATCATAAAATTCTGTCGCCATTTTTATACAATTTTCAGTTTCAGTTTCTAATTCGGACTGATCATCATCGTCAAACTCCTCTAGCCACTCTACCTCATCGTTTTCAAGATTTATAATAAATCGAGGGAATTCGGTATGGATTATAAAAATAGCGTTCGGATAATCAGAATTATCACCTAAAATAAATTTTGGTAACTCCATGAGTTAATTTTTATGTTGTCGCAAAATTAAACGCTTTGTTAAATAATTAAACCTAAAATACAATAAAATCGCTGCACTACTCAATCCTGCAAGTAAGCCAAGCCAAATTCCTAGGCTGCCTAAGTTTTCGGCTTTACCAAAATAAAAACTTATAGGAAAACCAATAACCCAATAAGCAATAAAGGTCATCAGTGTTGGTATACGAACATCCTGCAGCCCTCTGAGCGCTCCTAGTACAATTACTTGCAAACTATCACTAATTTGAAATACAGCTGCTGCCAATAATAAGGTTGCCGCTATAGACACTACTTCAGCAGTATCAACCGCATTGACCGGATCATTGAGATCTACGTAGATCGTTGGCAAAAATTGATGAAAGACGACAAAGGTCAATGCAAATATTACGGCAAACACAAATCCAAGTAAAAAAATAGATTCTGCAATACGCTTTAGAGCTTTAAAATCTCGTAATCCTTTTTGGTTGCCAACTCTAACCATTGCAGCTACACTTAAGCCCATGGCCACCATAAATGTCATGGATGACAAATTGAGCGCAATTTGATTCGCCGCCTGCGCATTTTTACCTAGTATACCACTCAACCAAATAGCTGCTGTAAATATGGCAACTTCAAAAAACATTTGCATGGCGCTTGGCATTCCTAAATTCGATATTTTTTTAAGAACTCTAGATTTTAGCTTAAAAAATTTAATTTGAATAACATAGGCTCTCGATTTTTCGCGTTTAGAAAGAATATACCATAAAAAGAAGAGCATCACGAATCGTGAAATAAGTGTACCTAAAGCAGCACCAACAATACCCATTTGAGGAAAACCAAATTTTCCAAAAATCAATAAATAGTTTAAAACAACATTTAAGATATTGGCCACAATCGTAGCATACATTGGGTATTTAGTTAGAGAGAGCCCATCGCTAAACTGTTTAAATGCTTGAAAAACAATAAGTGGCACTAACGAAAATGCCACAAGATCTAAATACGGTATGGCTAAGACCACAACCTCTTCAGGCTGATCCATAATATACATCAACGGTTTTGCAATTAACAGCAGAAGAAATAAGCCTAATCCTAATACTGTACACAGAAAAAAACCATGTTTAAATACTGATTTTCCTTTTTTAAAGTTCTTTTCAGAATCTGCTTCAGCGACCAAAGGCGTAATTGCCGTTGAAAACCCTATACCTATACTCATAGCAATGAAGATAAAACTGTTACCCAAGGATACAGCAGCGAGTTCTGCTGCACCTAATTGACCAACCATTATATTATCTACAAAACTCACCAATGTATGGCCCAGCATACCTAAAATTACTGGTGTAGCTAATTTTAAATTATAGTTAAACTCTTTTAAATACTGACTTAAAAACAAAATACAACATTTATAGTGAGTGCAAATGTAAACTAATCTATATAGCAGTTTCGCCTATTTAGAATGTTATTATAAACTTAAAAAACATATTATATAGCTGTTGTGATAAATTGAAATTGTAAATTGAGATAAAGAATATTGTTTATGAGAAATATAATCTTTTTGTACCTTTTAACTGTAATATCAAGTTTTTCACAAAATAACACAGACGGAGTACAGCCTTTTTTAGAAGCTATTGTCTCACAATTTCCCAATGTGAGAGATACGGCAATATCTCCTGATAATACAGAGGTTATTTTTACTGTTCAAAGTTTATCTGGTGATGTTTCGGCATTGGTCATGGTAAAAAAAACAGAAGGCAAGTATAGTGATCCAATGCTATTGCCATTTTCAGGTCAATTTTCAGATATGGAACCTTTTTTTTCTGAAGATGGTCTTGAATTATATTTTGTGTCTAATCGGCCATTAGATTCTGCGTCCAACGAGCCTAAGGATTATGATATTTGGTTTGTAACTAGAGAAACCTTAACATCAAAGTGGTCTGAGCCTAGGAATATAGGTGCACCCGTTAATACATCACTAGACGAATTTTACCCTGCCATTACTGCATCTGGAAATCTTTATTTTACACTAGATGATCCCTCAAAAAATGAGAAAGACAATATTTATGTTAGTAAGTTTTCTAATGGAACATATAGTAAACCTGAAGCATTAGGACCTGCTATAAATTCTAAAGGTTATGAATTTAATGCGTTTGTTTCACATGATGAAAAAATATTAATCTACACTTGCTACAATAGAGAAGATGGCCTTGGTAGTGGCGACCTTTATATAAGTTATAGCGACCACGATGGTAATTGGAGTAAGGCTAAAAATATGGGCGATGCTGTAAACTCTAATCAAATGGACTATTGTCCGTTTTTAGATCGTGATAACACCCTCTATTTTACAAGTAGAAGATTTGATTCTTTACAGAACACCTCAAAAAAACGTTCATTGAGTGAGCTCGAAGATGCAATTAATAGTTACAGCAACGGACTGAGCCGTTTATACACCAAATCCATGAAACTCGAGAATAAATTTTAAAAATACCTGTAACTATCAATCATGTTCATCATCAGAAGTTTTGGTAAGCGTGCAGAAGACTTTGCCTAACAAAAAAGCAAATGCCAAAGCAATAAACAACTTTATGATTATTGTTTTGGTAATGGAAAATCCGTCCCAATCACCATAGGTCAATACTACAAAGAAACCTATTGAACTAGCCAGAAATAGGATTATTTTATTATTGATATGTTGGTCGTTGCTAGAGATCATTGACCTGTTTTTTTGCAGTTTCAAATTCAATTAGCATATCGTTGACAATCTCTTCTACTGTATTAATATCGTGTATAAGACCAGATATTTGTCCTATCTCTAATTCGCCATTATCCAGATCACCTTCAAACATGCCTTTTTTAGCGCGAGCTCTTCCAAGTAATTCTTTAAGTTGTTCAGTGGTAGGTGAAGTTTTGTATAAGTCTTGAATTTGCTCGTAGAATTTATTCTTAATTAATCTTACAGGTGCTAATTCTTTAAGCGTTAATTGCGTATCACCTTCTTTAGCATTTACTACCACATTTTTAAATGCCTCATGTGCTGAAGATTCTTTACTGGCAACAAACCTACTACCTACCTGTACCGCATCTGCACCTAGAACCATACACGCTAACATTGCTCTACCAGTAGCTATACCACCAGCCGCTATCAACGGAATTTGTATGTGTTCTTTTACCATAGGAATTAAAGTCAAGGTAGTCGTCTCGTCACGTCCATTATGGCCACCAGCTTCGAATCCTTCGGCAACAATTGCATCTACGCCGGCTTCTTGAGCTTTCAAAGCGAACTTTACGCTACTTACTACATGTACAACTGTTATACCTCGTTCTTTTAACCATGACGTCCAAGTTTTAGGATTTCCGGCAGAAGTGAATACTATTTTTACACCCTCTTCAACAATAATATCCATGATCTTTTCAATATCTGGATACAACATAGGAACGTTTACACCAAACGGTTTATCCGTTGCTTCTTTACACTTTATAATGTGCTCTCTTAAGACTTCAGGATACATTGAACCTGCTCCTATAAGTCCTAATATACCAGCATTACTTGAAGCTGAAGCTAATCTCCAACCACTATTCCAAATCATACCGGCTTGTATAATAGGATATTGTATGTTGAATAACGTAGTAATTCTATTTGCCATTAGTTTTTTATTAATTTAAAGTTAGCAGATTGATCGCCCGAAATAACGCTAACAACATATATCCCTGAATTTAATTCAGAAACATCAATAGTTTCAATTCTGCCCTTTTTTGAAAATATCAATTGTCCTAGTTGGTTATAAATGGATAATTGAATGATTCCATTTAAATCTGAAGCATTTATAACTAATTTCTCTTGAAAAGGGTTTGGATATACTGAAACACCTCTAAGATTGTAATCATTAATACTTAATCCCAGATTGCGCGCTAAGTCTAAATTAGGAATGCCATGTCCTAAAAAATCATCTGGTGTTGTGTATTGAGATGCTGATTGTCTTACAAACTCAATAATATCATTTGGTGGTGTGGTATTTGGCAATGCCTGCATTAAACAGGCCACGCCGCCACAGAGAATTGGGGAACTAAATGATGTTCCATTATTTTGCACGATAGCATTATTTTCATCAACAACGTATGCTGAGAATCCTTGGGCAACTACGTCTGGCTTTTGTGTGGGTTGAGCAGAACTTCCTTGCGAACTAAAAAATGCATATTCGCCACTAGCGTTTACAGCACCTACTGACAAAACTAATGGTGAATCCGCTGGTGCGCCTACAATTTGCCAACTATTTGCACCAGAGTTACCAGCAGAGGTTACCACCAATATTCCTTTTTCAGACGCTATGGTTGCCCCTTGAGTTATAAAAGCGGTATTACCATTCATATCTGATGGAGAATAGCTGTAATTAGGATTATCATAAGTAGTGTAACCCAAAGATGTATTAATAATATCTACACCCAGACTATCGGCACGCTCCGCAGCTTCAACCCAGTAACTCTCTTCAACTGGATTTTCGCTTGCAGCATCTTCCGTTCTAAACAAATAATAAGACGCATCTGGTGCGGTACCTACAAATTGATTTTCAATATACCCAGCCATATCGCTTAATACTCGTGTTCCATGAGAACTTC
>JABDIQ010000239.1 GCA_013003655.1 Winogradskyella sp.
GCTTGCTTTCTGATTTATTCGTACTCAAGGTGGGAATCGAACCCACACTTCCGAAGAAACTGGATTTTGAATCCAGCGCGTCTACCAATTCCGCCACTTGAGCTAGTAAGGTTTGCAAAATTATAAAATAATTTACAGCAACCAACTAAAAATACTGGCATTATTGCTTTTGCAACTCAAATAAATTCCTAAATTTGCACCTCATTTCAAAATCGCTAATTACTAATTTTAAATTACTGATTACAAATGCCATACGAACCAGCAGAAGCAAAAATTTTTACCTGTACGCAAAGTAGAGACTTAGCGGAACAAGTAGCGTCTGCTTATGGCGTAAGTTTAGGTAATGTTATTACTTCAACTTACAGCGATGGTGAATTTCAACCGTCTTACGAAGAATCTATTAGAGGTACCAGAATTTTTATCATTGGTTCTACCCATCCTGGACCACAAAATCTAATGGAAATGTTATTGATGATCGATGCTGCTAAACGAGCCTCGGCCAGACATATCACAGCAGTAATGCCATATTTTGGTTGGGCCAGACAAGATCGTAAAGACAAACCTAGAGTGCCAATTGCAGCAAAACTAGTCGCTAAAATGTTAGAGGCAGCTGGTGCAACGCGTATTATAACTATGGATTTGCATGCGGATCAAATTCAAGGCTTTTTTGAAAAACCCGTAGATCACTTGTTTGCATCTACTATTTTCTTACCGTATTTAAAGCGTTTAAATTTAGATAACTTAACAGTTGCCTCTCCAGATATGGGTGGCTCTAAACGTGCTTATGCATACTCCAAAGCCTTAGAAAGTGATGTGGTGATATGCTATAAACAACGTGCTAAAGCCAATGTTATTTCTCATATGGAACTCATTGGTGATGTTACAGGTAAAAACGTAGTCCTTGTCGATGATATGGTAGATACAGCAGGCACACTTACAAGTGCTGCAGATTTAATGATGGAACGTGGTGCTCTTAGTGTACGTGCTATTTGTACCCATCCTATATTATCCGGTAACGCTTATGAAAAAGTGGAGAAATCTAAATTAGAAGAACTTATAGTAACCAACTCTATTCCTTTAAAACAACAAAGTCCTAAGGTTAGAGTATTAAGCTGTGCAGACTTGTTTGCAGAAGTAATGTATAATGTACATCACAACAAGTCAATCAGCTCTAAATTTGTAATGTAATAATAAATAAATAATAAAAATGAAATCAATTACAATCAATGGATCTCAAAGAGAAAGCGTGGGCAAGAAGGCAACGAAAGCCCTACGTAATGCTGGTCAGGTTCCTTGCGTATTATACGGAGGAGACAAGCCAATACATTTCTCTGCACCAGAATTGGCTTTCTCTAAACTTGTATACACGCCTAATGCGCATACAGTTGTGATTGCTTTAGATAGTGGTGAAAAGTTAGACGCAGTTTTACAGGATATTCAATTTCACCCTGTAACCGATAAAATCTTACATATAGATTT
>JABDIQ010000240.1 GCA_013003655.1 Winogradskyella sp.
GTTTGCGGCTTATGGGAATTCTGAGAGAATGATTCAAAAATTCAATGATTTTTATCCTTTCAAAAATAAAATTGTTAATGATGAAGAGCTTAAAGAGCTAGCAATTCAAATCATAAACCAACCAAAAAATAAACTAGAGATTATGAATAAAGTGACGTACAGGAACACGCTCTCTAGTTTGCAAAAATCAGGAAATGAAGCTTTACGTGTGAGAACACAACAAATCTTAAAGATGATTAAAAATGAAATTGATTTAAACAACTAAAATGATCAAGTTCTTTAGAAAAATACGATACAACCTCATGAGCGAAAATAAAACAGGCAGGTACCTAAAATACGCCATTGGTGAGATTCTTTTGGTGGTTTTTGGAATCCTCATTGCTTTGCAGATCAATAATTGGAATGAAGAACGAAAAGACCGAAATAGGGAACAGGTTATATTAAACAATCTCAAATCGGACTTCACTACCAACATCAATAATGTAAACGACGCCTACAATAGCTTTATGCAGGCCTATGATGCATCGGTTACCTTACTGGAGATCATCAGGTCCGAAGATGACATAGATAGCTCTGAAATTGAACAGTTGGTAGATGATATCCTGAACAAGACCAAATCGCTCGACATCATTACAGGTTCGATTAATGAAATGCTGAACACCGGATCCATTAACTTGATAAGGGATACCAATTTAAAAACACAACTATCCAATTGGTCTTTTCACCAAACAGATACAGAAGATGATATTGTAATCTACAGAGCTTATTTATTCGATTTCTTCATTCCCTCCTTGACGAAAAAAGTCCGTTTAAGGAATATGGGCGTCCTTGAGTTTTTTGACGAAGACCTGAACTTAAAAGACATTGCTCCATCGAATTTTAGCATTGACTACAACCAAACAATCAGGAGCGTAGAATTTGAAAACGAGGTGTATAACAATGCCTTGAACTACATGTACGCATTGAATTCTTATAAGCTATTCAATGATTATTTAAAAGGCACTTTAGAGCTAATTGAAGCCAATATTAAATGATCAAGTTTTCCGGCAAATACGTAAAAATTCTCCTTTCAGGAGGGTCACCCACCCCTAAATCCCCTCCCGGGAGGGGACAAAGGGGTGGGTGAAAATCGTGCAGAAATATGATTAAATTCTTCAGACGAATCAGAAAAGATCTTATGGAAACAGGAAAAACTTCCAAGTACCTTAAATACGCTATTGGAGAAATTATTCTAGTGGTTATTGGTATTCTAATTGCACTGCAGATTAATAATTGGAATGAAAATCGAAAAGCAGAAGCAGAACTTATTGATGTTTACAAACAGATTGTACTTGACTTAGATAATGACA
>JABDIQ010000048.1 GCA_013003655.1 Winogradskyella sp.
GTTGGTAACGATCGTGAAGTAGATCTACACATTGCAAAGTATGATGTGCAGGCATCTTTAGCTCATGCAAAAATGCTCAAGGAAATTAAAATCCTTTCAAACGAAGAGCTCCTTCAATTAACAAAAGGATTAAGTGCATTAAGCCAACAAATTGATGAGGGTACGTTTGTTATAGAAGAAGAATTTGAAGATGTACATTCTAAAATAGAATTTGAACTTACCGAAAAACTTGGTGAGGTAGGTAAAAAAATACATACCGCACGCTCTCGTAACGATCAGGTTTTAGTAGCATTACATTTATATTACAAAGATCATCTCAAGGAAATTGTTACAAAGATCAATACGCTGTTTAACACCTTATTGAATCTTGCGGAGTCTCATAGAAGCAAGTTAATTCCAGGATATACTCATTTACAGGTCGCCATGCCATCGTCTTTTGGGTTGTGGTTTTCTGCCTATGCCGAATTATTAATAGACGACCTTTATATGCTTAGTGCAGCGCAGAAAATAGCGGATCAAAACCCCTTGGGTTCAGCTGCAGGTTATGGAAGTTCATTCCCTATTGATAGAGAGTATACAACTAAAGAGATGCAGTTTGCTACACTTAAGTTTAATGTCGTTGCAGCACAAATGAGTAGAGGGAAAACCGAACGATCAATAGCCAGTGGATTAGGTGGGCTTTGCAATACGTTAGGCCGTTTTGCCATGGATATATGTTTGTATATGAGTCAAAATTTTGGTTTTATTTCATTTCCAGATGAATTGACCACAGGAAGTAGTATAATGCCACACAAAAAGAATCCTGATGTTTTTGAACTAATTCGAGGTAAGTGCAATCAAATTCAAAGTTTACATAATGAACTGCTATTGATCACAAATAATTTACCCAGCGGATACCATAGAGAAGCACAATTACTTAAAGAAACTATGATTAATGCGTTTGAGGATTCTAAGAATATATTAGATATTTTTAACTACGCTATTGAGCAAATTATAATTAAAGAAATAGATATAACTGACGATAAGTACAAATATCTCTTTACAGTTGACAGTATTAACCAATTAGTGGTTGAAGGTAAATCTTTTAGAGAAGCCTATCAGCAAGTTGGTGAGCAAGTGCAAAATGATACTTATAAATCAGACACCGCTATGCCGCATACGCATATTGGTAGCATTCATAATTTGGGTCTAGAAAAAATCAGGGCAAAAATGGACTCTTTTTTAAATTCAGAACAAAGAGAATCGCAATTTTAAATCTAAAAAAAGCGAGAAGTTAATTAAAATACGACTCGCTTTTTAGTCCCCTTCATTAAACTAACTCTGTCAAATTATCGTTGACTGTCCTAAGTGGATATTCGTAAAATTTTGATTACTGTCGTTAGGATGATAAATAAAATCTTGAATAAA
>JABDIQ010000254.1 GCA_013003655.1 Winogradskyella sp.
AATCTAGGCGGTTCTTACCGCAGAGAAATTGCCAAAAAATATAAAAAACCTAAAACACGAGGTGACAAAAATTATAATCGCAGAAACAAAAAACGTTAGTTAGATACATTGATATGACTTATAAAAAAAGTATCCCATTCATTGGCTTATTAATTATTACACATTTTTTATTTGCTACTGATGATTGGGGACAAACAGGCCATAGAGTCGTAGGTAAAATAGCAGAACAACATCTTGATGGCAAGACCAAAAGAGCATTAAACAAACTTCTTGATGGAGGTTCTTTAGCTTTATATTCTACGTATGCTGATGAGATTAAATCAGATGAGCGCTATTCTAAATTCTATACCTGGCATTATATTAACATGTCACTTAACGAAACCTACGAATCGTCCACTAAGAATCCAGAAGGAGATCTCGCTACTGGCATAGCATACTGCATTGAAATAATAAAAGACAAAACTTCGTCTAAAGCGGATAAAGCGTTTTATCTAAAGCTATTGATCCATTTAATTGGAGACTTGCATCAGCCTATGCATATAGGGTTAAAAGAAGACAGAGGCGGAAATGATTTTAATGTCTTTTGGTTTGATGAAGAAACCAATTTACATAGTGTGTGGGATACTAAAATGATTGAGAATTACAATATGAGTTATTCTGAACTAGCTGAAAATCTTCCAAAATTCAACAAGAAAGAAATTGCACAAATACAAACTGGTTCTGTTGTTGATTGGATTAATGAAACGCACCAACTAACCAAACAAGTTTATGCAGGAACACAGAAAGGATCTAACCTGAAATACAGATATTCGTATGATTATTTGAATATGGTTAAAATTCAGTTACAAAAAGGCGGTTTAAGACTAGCAAAAGTTTTGAACGATCTCTTTTAATAGTATTAAAAAACCTATCTTTAGTAGACAGTAAAAAACCTCTTCAAACTAATGAAGAGGTTTAATAATACGTCAAGTACGGCAGGATTACATTTTATGTCACCATAAAATACTATATCCCTAACCTTATAGTTAATCCTGCATATGTACTTGACTTTCTGTTAGATCGCTAATAGGGACTATTAACTTACCATCTTTATTTTTTAATATTATTGAGATATTTTCAATGCTTTCAACGGTGTATTCTTTTTCGTTGAAGACAATTTTTTGACCAATTTCAAAGGTTTTTCGAGCATAAAAGGTCTTCAGTAAATAACCAACCACTTCTCTAGCACCAAGGCCAAATGCTATGGCAAATGCTAATAAGAATGCTGCCATGATCATGGTAATGTTACTCGTAATAATTGCCGTATCGACACCTGCTTGATTAAGGACCGTTATTGTGATAAATATGAGTAGCAGAAAAAAGACTACTTGGCTTATAATCTTTCCGCCAGAAAGTTCCATAGATTCAAACAAAGATTTTAATCCTTTCTTTACAAAATTTGCAAATAATAATCCAAGAACAAATATGATTAATGCTGAAAATAGCTTAGGAAGATAGCCTAGGAGATTACTTATTTCCTGAGAAATGATCTTAAGGTTCATGATATCTGAAGCCATTATGATCAATACGATGTACATGAGCCATTTAACAAAGCTTGAAACGACCTTTACTGTGTCAAAATTCAATTTTTTGCCTTCAATGATCTCTATATCATTAATGGCATCATCTAGCTTATTGACCTTTGCAAGTTTAAGTACCTTCTTAATAACTTTTACAACTAATTTAGTTACTAGCCATCCTATAATCAGAACAACTATGGTACCGATAATGTTGGGAAAAATCTTAGTCAACTCTAGCCACATGCTCACAAGGGACTCCATGGCTACATCTTTAAATTCAGTTACTTTTTCCATTTTATTTAATTTTTGGTTAGGGTATAGTTTATTTCTTATTTCTGCTTTTTGTAACCGTATCTATAACATGTCCTAGATTATAGGAAAATAGTTCGGCTAATTCCATAAGAAGCTTGGCTATAGCAATGTCATTCATCACTTTAGCTTTAAGTTCTGGTGGAACTTGCTTCATCGGTTTATTTATGTACTCAAATGGGTTGTCCATCCTTCACATATTTAGAGTAGGTTTCTACTAATTTATCTTTAGAGCGTTTTAGTCTCATTTTTACTGCGCTTTCGCCAAGATCCATTGCCGTAGCAATTTCTTTTATACTTAACTGATCTTGGTATTTGAGCAGTAAAATCATTTTTTCTTCTGGAGCAATCAGTTCTAAAACTTGTTTTAGTTTTTCAACTTGCATGCTCACTAATTCTTTATCATTATCAACATCTTCGCCTATATTTTCTAAATATTCAGAATCAATAGACTGCTTTTCAATCTTCTTTGCCGTATCTCGGGTAACGTAATTAACACAATGATTATACGTAAATGCATATAACCATGTTGAAAATTTAGATCTACCTTTAAAACTCGCCAGTTTTACAAATAACTTTAAAAATACATCTTGAGTAAGGTCTTTAGCTTCATCCTCATCTTTTGCAAAACCGTAACATTTATTATATACCAGATTGGAGAATCTATCATACAGCACCTCGAATAACAAAGTGTCATTTGTTTTAATGATAGCCTCAACTAAAGCTTCATCGGTCAGGGTATGAACTGCTTCTGGCAATTTAAATTATTGTAATTAAGTTGGCATGCTGTTACCGCACTACAATTTAAGACACTTCAAAATAATAACGGTCACATCTAAAACAAAAAAATCGATTCAAAAAAAACATCGCGTCTTTTATTGAATCGATTTATAATCTATTTAGCTACTATCTAAACGTGTAGTGCTCTATTTTCGGTAGCGGCCAATGCTGCTTCCTTAACTGCTTCTGCAAACGTTGGATGTGCATGAGAGTATCTTGATATATCTTCAGCTGAGGCTCTAAATTCCATTGCCGTTACGGCTTCAGCAATAAGATCTGCACAGCGCGCACCTATCATGTGGACTCCAAGAACCTCATCTGTTTTTTTATCTGCAAGTATTTTTACAAAGCCATCGATATCTCCGCTTGCTCTTGCTCTTCCTAAAGCTCTAAATGGAAATTGTCCTACCTTATAATCTACGTTAGCGTCTTTAAGCTCTTCTTCAGTCTTACCCACAGCCGCAACTTCTGGCCATGTGTAAACTACACCAGGTATTAAATTATAATCGATATGAGGTTTTTGTCCTGCTATTGTTTCGGCCACAAACACACCTTCTTCTTCGGCTTTATGAGCTAGCATAGCGCCTCTAACCACATCACCAATAGCATATATGTTTTTAATGTTGGTTTGTAGATGATCATTGACCTCAACTTGTCCTTTATCATTAATCTTTACACCAGCAGCTTCAGCATTAAGACCATCAGTGTAAGGACGTCTTCCAACAGAAACCAAACAATAGTCACCTTTAATTTCTACGTTTTCTCCTTTTTTATTCTCAGCTTTTATAATAACCTGTTTGCCTTTTCGCTCTACAGATGTCACTTTATGAGACATGAGCATATTGCATTTGGCTTTTTTAAACACCTTATTGAGTTCTTTGGACAAACCTGCATCCATTGTTGGTAAAATTCGGTCCATATACTCAATTACGGTTACCTCAGCGCCTAAGCGATAGTAAACCTGTCCTAATTCTAATCCTATAACACCACCTCCAATAATTACTAATTGTTTAGGAATTTCTTTAAGTTTTAAGGCTTCCGTTGATGTAATTATTCGCTCTTTATCAAGCTTAATAAATGGGAGATTGCTTGGCTTACTACCTGTTGCAATTATGATATTCTTAGCCTCGATAGTTTCGGTAGAATCATCATTTTTTTTAATGTTTACGTGCGTTGCATCTTTAAAAGATCCTAAACCTTCATACACATCTATCTCATTTTTTTTCATCAAAAAGTCAATTCCAGATGTGGTTTGATCTACAACAGACTGCTTGCGAGCAATCATTTTTTCTAAATTCACTTTGATGTCACTTGGCACTTCTATACCATGATCTGCAAAATGCTTAGTAGCTTCTTCATAGTGATGAGATGAACTTAACAGTGCTTTACTAGGAATACAACCTACATTAAGGCATGTACCTCCTAGTGTAGAATATTTTTCTACTAGAGCTGTTTTCATTCCTAATTGTGAACAGCGTATTGCTGCTACATAACCTCCAGGACCAGATCCTATAATTGCTACATCGTATGATTTCATAAGATTATTTTAATTTTTTGAGGTAACAAAAATACGATATAGATTATGATTTTAAGACCACTTT
>JABDIQ010000324.1 GCA_013003655.1 Winogradskyella sp.
GTGATTTTTAAAATAAAGTTTTTTATTTTTGCCATCTAATTAAAACTTAAAATTAAAAGATTATGTCAGACATTGCATCAAGAGTAAAAGCGATTATCGTAGACAAGTTAGGTGTTGATGAAAATGAGGTTGTATCAGAAGCTAGCTTCACTAACGATCTAGGAGCAGATTCATTAGATACAGTTGAATTAATCATGGAATTCGAAAAAGAATTCGATATTCAAATACCAGACGATCAAGCTGAAAATATTGCAACAGTTGGTCAAGCTATTTCTTATATAGAAGAAGCAAAATAAGATCCCTATTTTATGGAATTAAAGCGAGTTGTAGTCACCGGTTTGGGCGCACTTACACCTATTGGTAATACTAAGGATGAGTATTGGAATGCCTTGGTTAGTGGGAAGAGTGGCGCCGCAGCTGTAACACATTTTGATGCTTCAAAATTTAAAACTCAATTTGCTTGTGAGATTAAAAACTTTGAGGTTACCGACTTCATAGATAGAAAGTTAGCCCGCAAGATGGATAAGTTTTCTCAATATGCTATGGTCGCTACAGACGAGGCCATATTGGATTCAAAACTAGATCTAGACGCGGTTAACAAATATAGAGTTGGTGTCATTTGGGGAGCAGGAATTGGCGGTCTTGAAACCTTTCAAGAAGAAGTTCTAAATTTTGCTGCAGGTGACGGAAGCCCAAGGTTTAATCCTTTCTTTATTCCAAAAATGATTGCAGATATAGCCCCAGGAAACATATCCATAAAATATGGTTTCATGGGGCCTAATTATACGACTGTTTCGGCTTGTGCATCATCGGCAAATTCTATGATCGATGCATTAAATACCATTAGATTAGGACATTGTGATGTCATAATAACAGGTGGAAGTGAAGCTGCAGTTACTATAGCAGGCATGGGTGGATTTAACGCAATGCATGCTATGTCGACTAGAAACGAAAGCCCTGAAACTGCGTCAAGACCATTTGATGCTAATAGGGACGGGTTTGTACTGGGCGAGGGAGCAGGATCAATAGTATTGGAAGAATATGAGCATGCCAAAGCTAGAGGCGCAAAAATTTATGCAGAAGTATTAGGTGGCGGCTTATCTTCAGATGCTTACCATATGACTGCACCACATCCTGATGGGATAGGTGTTGTAGCCGTAATGAAAAATTGTTTGGAGAATGCTGGTTTAAAACCAGAAGATGTTGAGCATATAAACACACACGGCACATCAACTCCACTTGGTGATGTTGCGGAGTTAAAAGCCATATCAGAAGTTTTTGGTGAACACGCTAAAAACATCAATATTAATTCTACAAAATCCATGACTGGTCATTTATTGGGTGCTGCAGGAGCAATTGAAGCTATTGCTTCTATACTAGCTCTTGAAAATGGTATTATACCTCCTACGATCAATCATGAAACTGCAGATGAGAATATAGATCCTTCATTAAATTTAACATTGAATAAAGCTCAGAAGCGAGATATTAAAGTAGCCATGAGCAATACCTTTGGATTTGGAGGGCATAATGCATGTGTAGCCTTCAAAAAACTTGATTAATTTCTTAATGAGCTTTATTGGCAACATATTTAATTCCCGTTCTAAAGAAGATGGGAATTTTTTTTTACAGCTGCATAAAATTTTAGGGTTTAAACCCAATAAAAAATCACTCTACAGAAAAGCCTTTACCCATAGATCCATGAACATCAAGGATAAGGCTGGCAATGCCATCAATTATGAAAGATTAGAATTTGTAGGTGATGCCATGTTGAGCGCTGTCATTGCATCCTATCTATACGATCAAGTACCACATGGTGATGAAGGCTACCTAACAAAAATGAGATCTAAAGTAGTAAGTAGAGAACATCTCAATGAGTTAGGAAAGGATTTAAAACTTATTAATTTAGTTCAAAGTAGAATACCAAAGAGTAATTTTGGGAATAACATTCATGGTAATCTTTTTGAGTCTTTAATTGGTGCCATTTATTTGGATAAGGGTTATAAAAGTTGTAAAAAATTCATTTTTGAAACGGTCATTGAACCTTACGTGGATATAGAACAGTTAGAGGGTCGAGTTATAAGCTATAAAAGTCTATTAATAGAATGGTGTCAAAAAGAAAAAAATACTTTTGACTATGATGTTTATGAAGATGATGGTAAGGATGAACTTAAACACTTCTCTGTAAAGCTTAGTATAAACGATAAGGTAGTTGCAAAAGCACGAGCAACCTCTAAGAAAAAGGCCGAAGAAAAAGCGTCTAAGCGTGCGTTTTTTGCCTTTCAAAGGCAAATTACCAGACTCATTTAAGTATAAACATATTTTAGTTTCAACTCAATCGATTTCGTAAATTTTCTTCGTTAAGATTAGTATTGAATTGCTGGGCTTAACCCTATAAAGTGCTATATTTACAACATAGATTTCAAACAAAATGGCTGTGCACAAACTTCATGTTGATGAATTTAGTGATGATCGTTATCTGCTTTTTGCCATTCATAGTCGCATAGAAGATTATAGAATTGCGTACTTATTAAATAAACATTTAGGTATAAAACTAGAACGTAAACAAAATGATTTAGATGTAGATTATTTAAAATCGTCTTATGCCATTTACGAATGGGATAATAAAGTAGAATATATCATTTGGAATTTAGTATCAAATTGCTGTGTAAAAGAAGAAGAGGCAATTACCTCAACCGGAGTTTTATTTGGGAATAATAATAAAATTGTAAAAACTTATAATTTAATTCCAGAATTGAAAACAGTTGATTATTTATTAAAAATCAGTGGTGAAATTTACGGATTGGATGAGCAGTTTATTTTAGAAACACTGCAAAAAATCCCACAGATTATAACAAGTTATTCTGTAAATCCAATAAAAATAAAATCAAGAGAGAACATAATATTTTAATATGCCAAACAAAAAGACAAAGATTGTTGCAACCTTAGGGCCTGCAACTAGTAAGAAGGAAGTACTTAAAGATATGCTAGATGCTGGTGTAGATGTATTTAGAATAAATTTCTCACATGCCAATTATCAGGACGTAAAAGAGCGTATTGAGATGATACGAGAATTAAATGAAGAGCATGGTTACAACGCCGCAATACTAGCGGATCTTCAGGGGCCTAAACTACGAGTAGGTGTCATGAAAGAGGAAGTTATAGTCAATGAAGGAGATGAAATTATTTTTGCTACAGGTAAACGGTTTGAAGGCACAAAGGAGAAAGTTTATATGACTTATGATAAATTTCCTCAAGACGCTAAACCAGGTGAACGTATTTTGCTTGATGATGGCAAACTAATCTTTGAAGTCGTATCCACCAATAAGAAAACCGAAGTTGTTGCAAGAGTTTTGCAGGGCGGGCCACTAAAATCAAAAAAAGGTGTTAACCTCCCAAATACTAATATATCACAACCTGCATTAACCGAAAAAGATATAGAAGATGCCATATTTGCAATAGACCAAAAAGTTGATTGGATAGCCTTATCCTTTGTGCGTCATGCAGAAGATCTTATGCAGTTAGAACAAATAATAAGTGAGCGATCAGATCATAAAATACCAATTATAGCTAAGATTGAAAAACCCGAAGCTGTAGAGAATATTGATAAAATCGTTGCCTATTGTGATGGCTTAATGGTTGCTAGAGGTGATTTAGGTGTAGAAATACCAGCTGAGGAAGTACCGCTGATTCAAAAACAATTAGTATTACGAGCCAAGCGTGCTCGGATACCTGTTATCATTGCCACCCAAATGATGGAAACAATGATATCTAGTCTTACGCCTACGCGAGCAGAGGTCAATGATGTGGCAAACTCTGTAATGGATGGTGCTGATGCGGTTATGCTATCAGGTGAAACGTCTGTAGGCAGCTATCCTGTTCAGGTTATAAAACAAATGGCAAACATTATTAGAAGTGTAGAAGACTCTAATTTAATACAAGTACCACAGTCACCTCCGCATATTCGCACTAAACGATATATTACAAAATCTATATGTTACCATGCGGCAAATATGGCCAATGAGATCAATGCAAAGGCAATTTCAACACTCACAAATAGTGGATATACGGCCTTTCAGATTTCAGCATGGCGACCATCGGCTCATATCTTAGTTTTTACATCTAATAAAACTATTTTAACGCAGCTTAACTTATTGTGGGGCGTAAAGGCCTTTTATTATGATAAGTTTGTTAGTACAGACGAAACCATAGAAGATGTTAATGCTATAGCTTGTAAAAAAGGATATTTAGACGTAGGCGACATGCTTATTAGTCTTGCGGCTATGCCAATACAAGCAAAAGGTATGGTAAATACATTACGAGTTACTGAAATAGAAAGCTGCAGTTTTTAATGTAGCTCTATTTATAAAACTAATTATTGGCGAATTAATAATTTATAAACTTATGATTGATTTAAACAAAAGCTCAAAAATCACCCTCTTTTTTTTAGTACTATTTAGTACTACTACTATGTATTCACAAACCACAAGTATCGCAGTTATAGATAGCACCTCTCAAAAGGAAAGCAAACTAAAATTTGCATGTGGCTTTGGGTTAAATTTTGTCGGTGCAACCAATATTAGTCTGTCTCCAAATTTAATATATAAAGCCAGTGATAAAATTAGTTTAGGTGCTGGGCTTCAAGGCAGTTATGCGGCAATTAAGGATCTACAAAAAACCACAACAGTAGGTTTTAATGTCATAAGTTTTTATACACCATCAAAGTCTATAACCACCTTATTAGAATTCGTTCAGCTCAACGCCAATACTAAAATTGAAACGCCAATTGAGGCAAAGAATAGCTTTTGGGATACAGCATTATTTGTGGGAGCAGGTCTCAATATTACCAACAAGTTTACAATTGGCGCCAAATACAATGTTTTGTATAACGAAGACGAAAGTGTTTACACCAGCCCTATTATCCCTTTTGTGAATATAACTTTTTAAGTTAAATAGATATTTGGTAATAGTTAAAACTCAAACCTTAGCTGCACTGAAACCGATTTTTTAGTCACTTCTTTTTTGCGTTGTTTGTCTGCATTTAAGTTAGAGATGGAAATGCCAAGAAGCCTTACAGAATTTTTAAGTTTTTCTAAATACAACAGTGATTTGGCTGTTTCAAAAATGAGATTTTTTTCACTTATAAAGTAGGGTAGTGTT
>JABDIQ010000003.1 GCA_013003655.1 Winogradskyella sp.
AATTGCAAAGCGCATTTCCTTAGTACCGGACCAGAAATCTGGGAGCAAACAGATGGTAAGGTGACTCATTTTGTGGTTGGCGTAGGTACAGGAGGAACCATATCAGGCGTTGGAAGTTATCTTAAAATGAAAAATCCTAACGTCAAGGTTTGGGGTGTAGATACATATGGCTCTGTATTTAAGAAATATCATGAAACAGGTATTTTTGATAAAAATGAAATTTACCCTTACGTAACAGAAGGTATTGGTGAAGATATTTTGCCAGCAAACGTCAATTTTGAAATTATAGATGGCTTTACTAAAGTTACTGATAAAGATGCTGCCGTTTATACTCAGTTATTAGCCAAAGAAGAAGGTATGTTTTTAGGTAATTCCGCTGGAGCAGCCATTAAAGGAGTATTACAACTTAAAGAACATTTTAAACCAGAAGATGTTGTTGTAGTTCTATTTCATGATCACGGGAGTCGTTATGTTGGTAAAATGTTTAACGACGAATGGATGCGCGAGAAAGGTTATATTGACTAATACAATTTCATAAAAAGCTTTTGTAATAATTAGAAAAAGTATATTCTAAGAATTTATTATTTTTAGGTCATTCGATAGTTTTAACAGCATGCGCGAAGACCTTCTCCATTACATTTGGAAGCATAAAAAAATTGATACAACGAATTTAAAATCCGTAAATGGAGAACAGATTGATGTCGTTCAATTTGGTCAATTAAACACTAATAGTGGTCCTGATTTCTTCAATGCACAACTAAAAATTGATAATCAACTTTGGGCAGGAAATGTTGAAATTCATTTAAAATCTTCAGACTGGTATGCACATCATCACGAGACCGATAGTGCCTATGATAATGTTATTTTACATGTAGTCTGGGAGCACGATATTGACGTGTACAGAAAGGATAACTCTAAAATTACCACCTTACAGCTCAAAGATTATATATCGTCTACACTAGTTGGCAATTATCAAGAATTGATGCACCAAAAAACAACTTGGATCAATTGTGAGAACGATATTAATGCCATTGACAGTTTTATCATCAAAAATTGGCTGGAGCGTCTCTATATAGAGCGCTTAGAGCGTAAAGCAACAGTGATAAAAAAACTATTAGTGGCGAGTAAAAACAATTGGGAAGCTGTATTGTTTAAAATGATGCTTATTAATTTTGGACTAAAGGTCAACAAGGAGTCTTTTCAAAGCATTGCAGACGCATTAGATTTCGCTATCCTTCAAAAAGTTAGACACAACAACACTGAACTTGAAGCTCTGTTGTTTGGCGTTTCAGGCTTGCTTGATGATGTACACGAGGATGCATATTGTAATCAATTGAAAAAACAATATGAGTTTCTTAAATCTAAATTTTCATTACAACAGATCGTAACGACGCCTAAGTTTTTCAGGCTAAGACCAAATAATTTCCCTACAATTAGGTTGTCTCAATTAGCAAATCTTTATGCCACTGAATCGTCATTATTTTCAAAACTCATGGAAATCAACAATCTTAACGATTATTATAATTTATTAGAGGTGTCTGCCTCAGACTACTGGCAAACGCATTATTCGTTTTCCAAAACATCAAAAAGAACTACTAAGAAACTTTCTAAATCATTTATAGATTTATTGCTTATTAACACAATCATTCCAGTAAAGTTTGCGTATCAAAAAGAACGGGCTACTTACTTAGAAGAAGAAATTATTGATCCTATTCAAGACATTAAAATAGAATCAAACAGTATAGTAGATAAGTTTTTGAGCTTAAGAGATTTCCCAAAAACTGCTTTAACCTCGCAAGCATTATTAGAATTAAAACAAAATTACTGCGACACAAATCGTTGTTTACAATGCGCTATTGGGAGTAGACTTGTACTTAAAAATTAAGTATCTTGCAGCATGCATTTATTCTATAGTATATTACTTTATTTTCAAAAGCATGGCTACTATGTTTGTCAACGTATTGCAGATCGTTTAGGTATACGTGCTAAAATTGTGAGAACAAGTTTCATATATTTAACCTTTGTAACATTAGGGTTTGGTTTTGCGCTTTATTTATTTTTTGCATTTTGGATAAGAATTAAAGACCTCATTTATACCAGACGCTCATCTGTGTTTGATTTGTAATTATGCAAAACTCATTCATTCGTTTATTTAGATCTAAAATCTATACAGCACTACTTTTGTTAGTGCTATTATTACTTATTGGTGTTTTCGGATTTAGATTAATTTCTGGGTACTCATGGATAGATGCACTGTACATGACTGTGATTACGGTGACAACCGTTGGCTATGGTGAAGTAAATCCACTAGACGCAACATCAAAAATATTTACAGTATTCTTAATTTTAACTAGTGTTATAATTCTGGGATATGCCATATCTGTAATCACTGAATATATATTAAGTAAAAATAATTTTGAAGACATAAAACAGCGTAAAATGCAAAAGAGAATTGATAAAATGACTAATCACATTATTATTTGTGGATTCGGACGGAATGGGAAGCAAGCCGCCAAAAAGCTGTTAACCTACAACAAACCCTTTGTTATTATAGAAAAAGACAAAGATCTCATTGAGAAATTTCAGGATGAAGGTTTAGCGTTTGTGCAAGGCAATGCAAATGAGGATGAAACCTTGTATGAAGCAGGTATAGATAGAGCCACTACGCTAATTTGTGCATTGCCAAGTGATGCTGATAATCTATTTATTGTTTTATCTGCTAGGCAAATCAATAAAGACCTTTGCATTATAAGCAGAGCTTCGCAAGAAACCTCTTATGAAAAATTAAAACTCGCTGGAGCAAATAATGTCATCCTTCCAGATAGAATAGGTGGTGACCATATGGCATCACTGGTTGTAGTTCCAGATTTAATAGAATTTATTGATAATCTTGCTATAGTAGGTGAAACAAACATTAATATCGAAGAAATTTCGGTTGAAAAACTTTACGACACATCTGTTGTTAAAACCATACGCGACTTAGATCTTCGAAAAAAGACAGGCTGTACAGTAATTGGTTTTAAACGCAGTAACGGCGATTACATTGTAAACCCAGAAGCCGATATAGAATTAGTACCTAAATCTAAAATAATAGTATTAGGCAGACCCGAGCAGATAGAAAAACTAAATTCAACCTATAATATATAACCAAGGAGAAACCTTTAACATGAGACGTTTTAAAAGTTCAAATATTTTTAGCATCTTGGCGTTTCTAAACATTAACTAACTTTAAATTTATCTTATGAAGAAGTATCTTCTTTCGATTGTCGCTATACTCATTCCTTTTATAACCATTGCTCAGGAAACAACATCAGAAAAAGTTGATGCTGTTTTTAAAGATTATACAGGATGGTTCGTTGATGCAATATTTTATGAAATACCCTTTTCAGAATATTATCAAATTCCTTGGGTACTTATCGTTCTTATTGGTGGCGCCTTATATTTTACAATCTATTTCAAATTTATAAACGTCACTGGTTTTAGAACTGCTATAAAAGTAGTGAGAGGACAATATGAGGATATTGAAAAACATGGTGCAGATACCTTGTATGGAGATTCTACACCTAATGAAGGAGAAAATCTAATAGAAACTATTAGAGACGAAAGTGCTGATGGCGAAGTGTCGCATTTTCAAGCCTTAACTGCAGCTTTATCCGCAACAGTAGGATTAGGAAATATTGCTGGTGTTGCCGTAGCATTATCTATTGGTGGACCTGGTGCCACATTTTGGATGATTTTAGCTGGATTGCTTGGTATGGCTTCAAAGTTTGCCGAATGTACTCTTGGTGTAAAATATAGAGATGTTGGAGAAGATGGTACTGTTTATGGCGGTCCTATGTATTACCTTACTAAAGGACTTAAGTCTAAAGGTATGGGTGGTTTTGGAAAAGTACTTGCCGTTCTATTTGCCATATTTGTAATTGGAGGCTCTTTTGGTGGTGGAAATATGTTTCAAGCCAATCAGGCGGCTGCCCAATTTGTTAAACTTTTTAATTTAGAAGACACATCCAATGCCGGCCTGTACTTTGGCTTGGTAATGGCTGTTTTGGTTGCTGTAGTAATAATTGGTGGTATTAAGCGTATTGCTAGCGTTACAGAGAAAGTTGTGCCATTCATGGCAGGAATTTATGTGCTTGCGGCCTTGATTATTCTCGGTGCTAATTTTACATTGATAGATGATGCCTTTGCTTTAATTTTTGAAGGAGCTTTTTCTGGATTAGGAATTGCAGGTGGACTTATTGGTGTAATGATACAAGGTATAAGACGTGGAGCGTTTTCTAACGAAGCAGGTGTAGGTTCTGCGGCCATTGCGCACTCAGCGGTAAGAACTAAGTATCCTGCATCAGAAGGAATCGTAGCACTATTAGAACCATTTGTTGATACCGTAGTTATCTGTACAATGACGGCTCTTGTTATTGTTATCACCAATTTTGATGGTGGTTTTATGGAGTATGGTGTAGAAATTAAAGAAGGTGTTGAGTTAACCGCAACGGCGTTTGATTCTGTGATACCTCATTTTTCGGTTATATTGACCATAGCAGTTATATTATTTGCATTTTCAACAATGATCTCTTGGTCTTATTACGGAATGCAAGGCTGGGTATTTTTATTCGGAAAGGGTAAAACCACAGACCTAGTGTATAAAGTATTATTCTTATTCTTTGTTGTCGTAGGCGCATCTATAAGTTTAGGAGCTGTAATTGATTTTTCAGACGCAATGATTTTTGCAATGGTTGTTCCAAATATCATTGGGGTAATTATATTATCACCAATTATAAAGAAAGAATTGACCAAATATTATAAAGCTATCGCAGTTAAAGAAGATGCTATCGAGGAAGGAGCTGACGATATGAATGAGATTCTATAATTAAAGACAATATCATGAAATCCCATTTTCAGTTTTCAAGGAAACAACGAAATGGGATTTTTTTATTGGTGCTTATCATAGTAATTGTTCAACTAATTCAAATAGTTCCAAATATATGGACTGAAGATAAGTCTCATGATTCTATTAATTTAACCCAATATCAAAACGAAATTGACTCATTAAAGCAAATTAAAGTCAGCGCTGCGACAACCATTTATCCTTTCAATCCTAACTACATTACAGATTATAAAGGATATACGCTCGGTATGTCTACCACTGAAATTGATAGATTGTTAGAGTTTAGATCAAAAGGAAAGTGGATAAATTCATCATCGCAATTCAAGCAAGTTACTGGTATTTCAGATTCATTATTTGAGATAATTTCACCATTCTTTAAATTCCCGGAATGGGTTACCAATAATGCGTCTGTAAATAAATCGGTTCAAAATAGTAGTGCTGGTTTTGTTGAAAAGCCATATAAACAAAAAACCGATTTAAATAAGGCTAGTGCAAATCAATTAATGAAAATTAGTGGAGTAGGCGAAACATTATCAAAGCGAATAATAGCATACAGAAATAAGCATAAAGATGGTTTTGTGGCTGATGTTGAATTAAGTGAAGTTTACGGATTGAGTCCTGAAGTGATTGAAAGAATATTAAATGAATTCACTGTAAAAACACCTCGCGATGTTTCAAAATTTAATATTAATGTTGCTACCAGAGATGAATTAGTTCAAATTCCATATATAGATTATGAAGTAGCATTCAATATAATTGAACAACGAACACTACTTGAGGGATATAATTCTTTGCTAGAATTAACAAAAGTTAAAGATTTTCCTATTAATAAATTAGACATTATTAAACTATATTTGTTCATTGAATAAGTTAGAGCATATGGCAGATTTGTATTTTACAGAAGAGCACCAATTATTTAGAGAGAGTTTAAAAGACTTTTTACAAAAAGAAGTCGTACCTCATATTGAAAAATGGGAAAAAACAGGTGAGATAGAAAGATTCATCTGGAAGAAATTTGGAGACATGGGTTATTTTGGTTTGGCCTATCCGGAAGCATATGGCGGACTAGATCTTGACTTATTTTATACAGTAATACTACTCGAAGAATTACAAAAAATAAATTCTGGAGGTTTTTCTGCGGCGATATGGGCACATGCTTATTTGGCGATGACTCATCTCAATAAAGAAGGATCAGAAGCGATAAAGGAAAAATATCTAACAGCGAGTATATCTGGTGATATGGTTGGTTGTTTGTGCATTACCGAGCCATTTGGAGGTAGTGATGTCGCCGGAATGAGATCAACTGCCGTTAAAAAAGGCGATACTTACGTCATCAATGGTTCTAAAACATTTATCACCAATGGCGTCTACAGTGATTATTTGGTGGTGGCAGCAAAAACAAAACCAGAGCTTGGAAATAAAGGCATCAGTATTTTTGTTGTTGATAGAGATACACCTGGTGTTTCTGCAACAAAATTAGATAAATTGGGCTGGAGAGCTTCCGACACCGGAGAAATTGCGTTTGATAATGTCGTGATACCAGCATCCAACTTAATGGGTGAAGAAAATCAAGGGTTTCCTTACATCATGCAACACTTTGCTTTAGAACGATTGATTATGGGTATTAATGCCCATGCTAGAGCAGAATTCGCCTTAGACTATGCTAAGACTTATATGAGTGAGCGTACAGCCTTTGGTGAAACTATTGATAAATTTCAAGCGTTAAGACATACGTTTGCGGATTGTACAACACAAATGGAAATTTGTAAACAATTCAACTACTACGTTGCAAAACGATTAGATATGGGAGATTACGTCGTAAAGGAAGCTACCATGTCTAAATTACAATCTACAAAAATGGCGGATGACGTTATATATCAATGTCTTCAGTTTTTAGGAGGGTATGGCTATATGGAAGAGTATCCTATGGCACGCTTATCTAGAGACAGTCGCTTGGGACCTATAGGTGGTGGAACCTCAGAAATTTTAAGAGAAATTATTGCCAAAATGGTGATCGATAACAAGGATTATAAACCAGCGACTTAAAAAATTAATTTTTTAATTGTAGAATTTCAATTTGTTTATATATTTGCCGCTCAAAATCTAAAAGAGAGGAGGTTAAGACACTATGTTAATAATACCGATAAAAGAAGGAGAAAATATAGATAGAGCGTTAAAACGCTATAAGAGAAAATTTGATAAGACTGGTGTAAAGCGTCAATTGCAAGTAAGAAAGCAGTTTACGAAGCCTTCAGTCCTTAAAAGAGCTCAAGTTCAAAAAGCATCTTATATACAAGGTCTCAGAGATCAAGAGAGCATTTAAGTATCTACAGAAATAAAAATTAAATCCTGCATTCGCAGGATTTTTTTGTTAATGACCTAACTAAACATAATATTACTATCTTTAAGATATACAATTTCATTGCTCAATGTATCTCAAGGCCTTCAAAGAATACCTACTCTTAGAAAAAAAATATTCGCAACATACAGTTACTGCATACATCAATGACTTAGAAGCCTTACAGCAATTTGTATTATCATTGCATGAGGATATTCAACTTGAGTCGTTAGATTATTCGTTTATCAGACAATGGTTAGTAAGTTTAGTTAATAACGGTGTTTCTAATAGAACGATAAACAGAAAGGTATCATCCATCAATGCATTTTATAAATATTTGCAGAAACTTAATGTGTTAGATTACAATCCTTTGTCAAAACACAAAGCACTAAAAGTTGAGAAAAAAGTCATTATCCCATTTTCAGAATCAGAATTACAAACGGTGTTAGAGTCACTTACTCAGCCAGAGGATTTTGAATCGGCTCGCGATTTATTACTCATAGAGCTCTTCTATTCCACAGGAATTAGAAGAATAGAAATGGTCAATATTAAAATTGCAGATATAGATATACATAATAAAACACTTAAAGTATTAGGTAAGCGTAATAAAGAACGCATTATACCGCTGTTGGATAAAGTATTGAGAACATTAGCTCTTTATTTGCAGTTTAGAAGTAATCAGAATAATGCAGGTAATACGGACTATCTATTAATAACCAACAAAGGGTTAAAAATATATGAAATGCTTGTTTACAGAATTATAAATAAGTACTTTAGTAAAGCATCAACAAAACATAAATGTAGTCCTCATGTGTTAAGACATTCGTTTGCAACACATTTATTAAACGAAGGAGCAGATTTAAATGCGGTGAAAGAACTTCTTGGTCATTCTAGTTTAGCAGCAACACAAGTATATACACATAGCAGCATAGCTGAATTAAAAAAAGTATATCAAAGTTCTCATCCAAGAAATCGAGATTAAAAATAAGTCTAATTAAAAAAAACTAAAACCTATGAAAGTAAACACTCAATCTGTTAATTTCACAGCTGATCGTAAACTATTAGATTTTATTCAAAAGCGCATGGACAAATTAGAAATGTTCTACGATAAAATAATACAGTCAGACGTGTATTTAAAAGTTGAAAATACTAGCGGCAAAGAGAACAAAGTATTTGAAGCTAAGGTAAAGGTGCCAGGTGACAGTTTTGTAGTAAAAAAACAATGTCGCACATTTGAAGAAGGTGTAGATATTGCTACGGCATCATTAGAGAGACAGATTAAAAAACGCAAGCAAAAGTTAAGAGCCAGAATCTAATAAAATATTTTCAAAAATGTTTTGAATAAAAAAATAAAGCATTACATTTGCAGTCCGTTAGAAATAGCGGGCTTTTTTTTGTGGAAAAAAAGTGGCAAAAGCCGATGTAGCTCAGCTGGCTAGAGCAGCTGATTTGTAATCAGCAGGTCGTGGGTTCGAGTCCCTCCATCGGCTCTAAAAAAGTTTACTTTTAAGTAGCTTTTAAAAGCACAAATAGGCCGCAACAAAAAGAATGTTCTTTAAAGTATTATAAGTTTTGGGGAGATACTCAAGCGGCCAACGAGGGCAGACTGTAAATCTGCTGACTATGTCTTCGCAGGTTCGAATCCTGCTCTCCCCACACAATCACTTTAAGTGATAATTGCGGGAGTAGCTCAGTTGGTAGAGCGTCAGCCTTCCAAGCTGAATGTCGCCGGTTCGAACCCGGTCTCCCGCTCAAAATCCTGCGAAGGCAGGCTTCTCTTCTTTCAATTCCCTTTTAATGGAAATTTGAAGGTAGTAGGATTAAACACTTTACGCCGGTGTAGCTCAGGGGTAGAGCGTTTCCTTGGTAAGGAAGAGGTCACGGGTTCAATTCCCGTCATTGGCTCATTTTTTAAAATATAATTTGAACACTAATATTAAATAAGATTAAATAAATTAAACATGGCAAAGGCAACTTTCGATCGTTCAAAACCACACCTTAATATAGGTACAATTGGACACGTAGATCACGGTAAAACAACTTTAACTGCTGCTATCACTAAAGTATTAGCTGATGCAGGTTTATCAGAAGCAAGATCATTCGATCAAATTGATAACGCTCCTGAAGAAAAGGAAAGAGGTATAACAATTAATACATCTCACGTAGAATATGCAACAGCTAATCGTCATTACGCTCACGTTGACTGTCCAGGTCACGCGGATTACGTAAAGAACATGGTTACAGGTGCGGCGCAAATGGATGGTGCTATTTTAGTAGTAGCAGCTACAGATGGTCCAATGCCACAAACTCGTGAGCACATCCTTTTAGGACGTCAGGTAGGAATTCCTCGTATCGTTGTATTCATGAACAAAGTGGATATGGTTGATGATGAAGAATTATTAGAATTAGTAGAAATGGAAATTAGAGATCTATTATCATTCTATGAGTATGATGGAGATAATGGTCCAGTAATTCCTGGATCTGCTCTTGGTGCTTTAAATGGTGAGCAAAAGTGGGTTGATAGCGTTATGCAATTAATGGAGGCTGTTGATTCTTGGATTGAATTACCTAAGCGTGATGTAGACAAGCCATTCTTAATGCCAATTGAAGATGTATTCTCAATTACAGGTCGTGGTACAGTAGCAACAGGACGTATTGAAACGGGTGTTGCAAATACTGGAGACTCTGTTGATATCATTGGTATGGGCGCAGAAAAATTAACATCAACTATTACAGGTGTTGAAATGTTTCGTAAGATCTTGGATAGAGGAGAAGCTGGAGATAACGTAGGTATCTTATTAAGAGGTATTGAAAAAGCACAGATTTCAAGAGGTATGGTAATTACTAAGCCTGGATCTGTAACACCACACGCTAAATTTAAAGCTGAGGTTTATATCCTTAAGAAAGAAGAAGGTGGTCGTCACACACCATTCCATAATAACTACCGTCCACAGTTTTACGTACGTACAACTGACGTAACAGGAAACATTGCGTTACCTGATGGAGTAGAAATGGTAATGCCAGGTGATAACCTTACAATTACTGTAGAGCTTATCCAACCAATTGCAATGAACGTAGGTTTACGTTTCGCAATTCGTGAAGGTGGTCGTACAGTAGGTGCAGGACAGGTAACTGAAATATTAGACTAAATTTCATATAAAATATGGATTAAGGTGTCTTGTTTTTGCAAGACGCCTTGATTTATATTTACGGGTTTAGCTCAGTTGGTAGAGCACTGGTCTCCAAAACCAGGTGTCGGGAGTTCGAGCCTCTCAACCCGTGCTAGATTGGAGAAAACAGAAAACTTATATCAGTTGAGTACTTTATAAGCCATTAAGTTTTAAGTAATTAATGAGAAGCAAATGACAGGAGTTATAACATACATAAAGGATTCATTTGAGGAATTAAAGAACCACGTGTCTTGGACACCGTGGCCAGAAGCTCAAAGATTAACAGTGCTTGTTGCAGTTTTCTCAATAATATTTTCGTTGGCAATTTGGGGAGTAGATACCGTATTTAGTAAGGTTATCGAAGCCTATTTTCAATGGATAAATTAACAAGGTATTACAAGAATGTCTGAAAAAAACGGAAATAAAAAGTGGTATGTTGTTAGAGCCGTAAGCGGTCAAGAGAACAAGATCAAAACCTATATAGAGAATGAGATTTCTCGTTTAGGATTAGAAGATTTTGTTGACCAAGTTTTGGTGCCAACCGAAAAGGTTATCCAAATACGTAACGGTAAAAAAATAAATAAGGAAAAAGTTTATTTCCCTGGTTATATAATGATTCAAGCTAATCTAACTGGAGAAATTCCACATATTATAAAGTCTATAACTAATGTTATTGGGTTTTTAGGAGAAACTAAAGGAGGAGACCCTGTGCCACTCCGCCAGTCTGAAGTGAATAGAATGCTAGGTAAAGTAGATGAATTAGCAATCGAGGCAGATGCTAATATCGCTATACCATTTACTAAGGGTGAAACTGTAAAAGTAATCGACGGTCCGTTTAACGGATTTGATGGCACAATAGAAAAAATTAATGAAGAAAAGCGTAAGCTAGAAGTAATGGTAAAGATATTCGGTAGAAAGACACCATTAGAATTAAGCTATATGCAAGTTGAAAAAGTATAATAATTGTTACACTAGATAGCGATTTATCTTTGCTTCCAATTAAAGAGAAATCGTGCAAAATTTAAACAATGGCAAAAGAACTAGACAAAGTAGTTAAATTACAAGTTCGGGGAGGTGCAGCGAATCCATCGCCACCGGTTGGACCCGCTTTAGGTGCCGCTGGAGTAAATATCATGGAGTTCTGTAAACAGTTTAATGCAAGAACTCAAGATAAACCAGGTAAAGTATTACCTGTGGTAATAACAGTTTACAAGGACAAGTCATTTGAGTTTGTAATCAAAACACCACCAGCAGCAGTACAATTATTAGAAGCGGCCAAAGTAAAGAAGGGATCAGGTGAACCTAACCGACGTAAGGTAGCAAAAGTAACTTGGGACCAAGTTAGAACTATTGCAGAAGATAAAATGCAAGATTTAAACGCATTTACGGTAAGCTCAGCTATGAAAATGGTAGCTGGTACAGCAAGATCGATGGGTATCACAGTTAAAGGAGGCGAAGCTCCAAACTAAAATTTTTGAAATGGCAAGATTAACAAAAAAGCAAAAAGAAGCTCAAGGAAAAGTTGATAAAAACAAACTTTATTCCTTAGAAGAAGCCTCAGCTTTACTTAAAGAAATAACATATACTAAGTTTGATGCATCAGTAGACCTAGCCATAAGATTAGGCGTAGATCCACGTAAAGCTAATCAAATGGTACGTGGTGTTGTTTCTCTACCACATGGTACAGGTAAAGACATGAAGGTTCTTGCACTTGTTACTCCAGATAAAGAAGACGAAGCTAAAGAAGCTGGTGCTGATTATGTTGGTTTAGACGAGTACTTAGATAAAATTAAAAATGGTTGGACAGACGTTGATGTTATTGTCACTATGCCAAGCATCATGGGTAAATTAGGACCATTAGGTAGAGTATTAGGGCCAAGAGGTTTAATGCCAAATCCTAAAACAGGTACTGTTACTATGGATATTGCAAAGGCAGTAAGTGAAGTAAAAGCTGGTAAAATTGATTTTAGAGTAGATAAAACAGGTATTGTACATGCACCTATAGGCAAAGCATCATTTAGTGCTGAAAAAATTGTAGGAAATGCACAAGAGTTGTTAACTACTTTAATGAAGTTAAAGCCAACATCCTCAAAGGGTAATTATGTAAAGAGTATTTACATGTCAAGTACTATGAGCCCTTCAATAGCAATTGATCCAAAAATTAATTAAGTAGTTAAACTTTAAAATTATGACAAGAGAAGAAAAATCCCATGTAATAAAAGAGTTGACTGCTCAATTAGCCGATAATACAAATATCTATTTAACGGATATTTCTGGATTAAACGCAGCGTCAACTTCTAACTTAAGAAGAGCCTGTTTTAAGGCTAATGTAAAGTTAGCTGTAGTAAAAAATACATTATTAGAAAAAGCAATGGAAGCTTCCGAAAGAGATTTTGGTGATCTTCCTTCAACTTTAAAAGGTAATACCTCAGTAATGTATTCTGAATCAGGAAACGCTCCTGCAAAAGTTATCAAAGCTTTCAGAAAAAAATCAGACAAACCTTTATTAAAAGGAGCCTTTATTGAAGAGAGTATCTATATAGGTGATAACTTGTTAGATACATTGGTTGATATTAAGTCTAGAGAAGAACTAATTGGCGAGATTGTAGGTTTATTACAGTCACCAGCCAAGAATGTTATCTCAGCATTAAAATCAAGTGGTGGTAAACTAGCAGGAATAGTAAAAACCTTATCCGAAAAAGAAGGATAAAAAGCAGAACGCACTTAAAAATAAATTATATCAAAACACACATTATTAAAACGATAGAAAAATGGCAGATTTAAAAGATTTCGCAGAACAACTAGTTAACCTTACTGTAAAGGAAGTTAACGAATTAGCTACTATATTAAAAGATGAATATGGTATTGAACCAGCTGCTGCTGCTGTAGCAGTTGCAGCAGGAGGCGGTGCTGCCGCTGAAGCTGCTGAGGAGCAATCAGAATTCACTGTAATGTTAAATGCAGCTGGAGGTTCTAAATTAGCAGTAGTAAAATTAGTTAAAGAATTAACTGGTCTTGGCTTAAAAGAAGCTAAAGAATTAGTTGATAATGCACCAAGCGCTATTAAAGAAGGTGTCTCTAAAGACGAGGCAGAAGGATTTAAAACTTCTTTAGAAGAGGCAGGAGCAGAGGTTGAGCTTAAGTAAGCTCTCCTTAACCTACGGCATATGGTTTAGGTCTTGAGTAGTACTCAAAGACCTAGACCCTTTTGCGTATATAAACGTTGTATACGCACCAAAGTATTTTTTTAATAAAATCTCGTTCATCAATGTTAGCAAAAAAGGCTGAAAGAATTAATTTCTCTTCTATTGTAAATAGAACAGATTACCCAGACTTTTTGGATATACAAATAAAATCCTTCCAGGATTTTTTCCAATTAGAAACAAAGTCAGAAGAAAGAGGAAACGAAGGCTTGTATAACACCTTCATGGAAAATTTCCCAATTACGGACACACGTAATCAATTCGTCTTAGAATTTTTAGATTACTTTATTGATCCTCCACGATATACTATTGAAGAATGTATTGAGAGAGGATTAACATACAGTGTGCCTTTAAAAGCAAGATTGAAATTATATTGTACAGATCCAGAACACGAGGATTTTGAAACTATAGTTCAGGACGTATATTTAGGAACCATTCCTTACATGACGCCAAGTGGTACATTTTGTATCAATGGTGCTGAACGTGTAGTGGTTTCGCAATTACACAGATCACCTGGTGTTTTCTTTAGTCAATCATTTCATGCTAATGGCACAAAGTTATACTCTGCAAGAGTAATACCTTTTAAAGGATCTTGGATAGAGTTTGCAACAGACATTAACAGTGTTATGTATGCTTACATTGATAGAAAGAAAAAGTTACCTGTAACAACACTTTTCCGTGCTATAGGTTTTGAGCGCGATAAAGATATCTTAGAGATTTTTGATCTTGCTGAAGAAGTAAAGGTTTCTAAATCTGGTTTAAAGAAAGTTATTGGTCGCAAACTTGCTGCACGTGTGTTAAACACCTGGCATGAGGATTTTGTAGATGAAGATACAGGAGAAGTTGTTTCTATAGAGCGTAATGAGATTGTACTAGATCGAGACACAGTTATTGATAAAGAGAATATTGAAGAAATTCTTGAAGCTGAAGTAAAAACTATTCTTTTACACAAAGAAAGTGCTCAGCAAGGAGATTACGCTATTATTCATAATACACTTCAAAAAGATCCAACAAATTCTGAAAAAGAAGCTGTTGAACATATATACCGTCAATTACGTAATGCTGAGCCGCCAGATGAAGAAACAGCTCGCGGGATTATTGACAAGTTATTCTTCTCAGACCAACGTTACTCTTTAGGTGAAGTAGGTCGTTACAGGATGAACAAGAAACTAGGTTTAGATATTGGAATGGATAAGCAAGTGCTTACCAAAGAAGATATCATAACCATCATAAAATATTTAATAGAGCTTATCAACTCTAAAGCAGAGATTGATGATATAGATCACTTATCTAATCGTCGTGTGCGTACTGTAGGTGAGCAATTGTCATCTCAGTTCGGTGTTGGTTTGGCACGTATGGCACGTACCATTAGAGAGCGAATGAATGTTCGTGATAATGAAGTGTTTACACCAATAGATTTAATTAATGCTAAGACGTTGTCGTCTGTTATTAATTCTTTCTTTGGTACAAACCAGCTGTCTCAGTTTATGGATCAAACCAATCCATTAGCAGAGATTACTCATAAACGTCGTCTTTCTGCATTAGGACCTGGAGGTTTATCGAGAGAAAGAGCAGGTTTTGAAGTTCGTGATGTTCATTATACGCATTATGGTCGTTTATGCCCTATTGAAACACCAGAAGGACCAAACATTGGTTTGATTTCTTCACTTTCGGTTTATGCTAAGGTAAATTCAATGGGATTCATTGAAACACCATATAGAAAGGCTGAAAAAGGTGTAGTAGATATTAAGAATACACCAACATACTTAAGTGCGGAGGAAGAAGAAGATATGTTAATTGCTCAGGCAAACATAAAAGTTGATGGCAAAGGAAAAATTTTAGAAGATAAAATTATTGCACGTCAAGAAGGTGATTTCCCTGTTATAGATCCAGTAAATGTACATTATACTGATGTTGCTCCTAACCAGATCGCATCGATTTCAGCATCTTTAATTCCGTTCTTGGAGCATGATGATGCAAACCGTGCCTTGATGGGATCTAACATGATGCGTCAAGCCGTCCCATTATTAAGACCAGAAGCACCTATCGTAGGAACAGGTTTAGAGCGCCAAGTAGCCTCAGATTCAAGAGTATTGATTAATGCTGAAGGAGACGGTGTAGTAGAGTATGTTGATGCAGATAAGATTATTATCAAATATCAGCGTACCGATGAGGAAGCAATGGTAAGTTTTGATAGTGATACTAAAGAATATCCTTTAGTTAAATTTAGAAAAACGAATCAAGGTACTTCAATAAATCTAAAACCTATTGTTAATAAGGGTGATAAGGTCTCTAAAGGACAAGTTCTTTGTGAAGGTTATGCCACTCAAAATGGTGAATTAGCCCTTGGTCGTAACATGAAAGTGGCATTTATGCCTTGGAAAGGTTACAACTTTGAGGACGCCATTGTAATTTCAGAAAAAGTGGTGAGAGATGATATTTTCACATCTATCCACATTGATGAATATTCATTAGAAGTTCGTGACACAAAACTTGGTAATGAAGAGTTGACTAACGATATACCAAACGTTTCAGAAGAGGCTACCAAAGACCTTGATGAAAATGGTATGATTCGTATTGGTGCCGAAATTAAGCCAGGTGATATTTTAATTGGAAAGATTACGCCTAAAGGCGAATCTGATCCTACACCAGAAGAAAAACTTCTTCGTGCTATATTCGGTGATAAAGCAGGTGATGTTAAAGATGCATCATTAAAAGCTTCACCATCACTTAACGGTGTAGTTATTGACAAGAAATTGTTTGCAAGAGCCGTAAAAGATAAGCGTAAAAGAGCTCAGGATAAAGAAGATATCGAAGCCTTAGAAAATGCTTACGATAAGCGTTTTGATGATCTTAAAAATGTTTTAGTTGAAAAACTATTCGCTATTGTAAATGGTAAAACTGCTCAAGGAATCTACAACGACCTTGGTGAAGAAATTATTCCAAAAGGTAAGAAGTATACATTAAAGATGTTAAACGCTGTAGATGATTACACGCACTTAACATCAGGTAAATGGACTACAGATGATCATATAAATGAACTAGTAGCTGATTTATTACACAACTACAAGATCAAAGAAAATGACTTACAAGGTTCATTACGAAGAGAGAAATTTACTATTTCTGTAGGTGACGAATTACCAGCAGGTATCATTAAACTAGCTAAAGTATACATCGCTAAAAAACGTAAGTTAAAAGTTGGTGATAAAATGGCTGGTCGTCATGGTAACAAAGGTATTGTTGCACGTATTGTTCGTCAGGAAGATATGCCATTCTTAGAGGATGGAACACCTGTAGATATTGTATTAAATCCACTTGGTGTACCTTCTCGTATGAACATTGGTCAGATCTATGAAACTGTTTTAGGTTGGGCTGGTCAAAATTTAGGAAAAACATATGCAACTCCAATTTTTGATGGTGCTACTTTAGATCAAATCAATGAATATACTGATGAAGCAGGAGTTCCAAGATTTGGTCATACGTATTTATACGATGGTGGTACAGGAGATCGATTTGATCAACCAGCAACTGTTGGTGTAATCTATATGATTAAACTAGGTCATATGATTGACGATAAGATGCATGCTCGTTCTATTGGTCCTTACTCACTCATTACTCAGCAACCATTAGGTGGTAAAGCACAATTTGGTGGACAGCGTTTTGGTGAGATGGAAGTTTGGGCACTAGAAGCTTATGGAGCATCGGCAACCTTACGTGAAATACTTACAGTAAAATCAGATGATGTTATAGGTAGAGCAAAAACCTACGAGGCAATCGTAAAAGGTGAGCCAATGCCAGAACCAGGACTACCTGAATCTTTCAACGTATTAATGCACGAATTGAAAGGATTAGGATTAGATATAAGATTAGAAGAATAAATTTTAGAATGTAGTGATTAGGCCTTTATAAGCTTAATCACTACAAACTAAATACATAACATATTATGGCAAGAAAACAAGATAAAAATACGGTACTGAAATTTAACAAAATTTCAATTGGTTTAGCATCACCTGAATCTGTTTTAGCAGCGTCAAGAGGAGAGGTTTTAAAACCAGAAACTATTAATTATCGAACACACAAACCAGAAAGAGATGGTTTGTTCTGCGAGCGTATATTCGGCCCTGTGAAGGATTTTGAATGTGCTTGTGGTAAATATAAAAGAATACGTTACAAAGGTATTGTTTGTGATAGATGTGGTGTTGAAGTAACTGAGAAAAAAGTACGTAGAGATAGAGTAGGACATATCAATTTAGTAGTGCCAGTAGCACACATATGGTATTTCCGTTCACTACCAAATAAAATAGGTTATTTATTAGGCTTACCATCTAAGAAATTAGATATGATCATATACTATGAAAGATATGTGGTCATTCAACCAGGTACTGCTGTAAATGCTGAAGGTGAAGCTGTTCAGAAAATGGACTTCTTAACCGAAGAAGAATATCTAAACATTTTAGAAACGCTTCCGCAAGAAAATCAATATTTAGACGATTCTGACCCTAATAAGTTCATCGCTAAAATGGGAGCAGAATGTTTGATAGATTTATTAGCACGTATTGATCTAGATGAACTTTCGTACGATCTTAGACATAAAGCTAATAATGAAACGTCTAAACAACGTAAAACAGAAGCTTTAAAACGACTTCAAGTTGTTGAAGCATTTAGAGAATCTGCAGAAAATAGAGAGAATAGAGCAGAATGGATGATCATGAAGGCCGTACCGGTAATCCCACCAGAATTACGTCCTTTAGTACCACTAGATGGTGGTCGTTTTGCAACGTCAGATCTTAATGATCTTTATCGTCGTGTTATTATACGTAATAACCGTCTTAAGCGATTAGTTGAGATCAAAGCACCAGAAGTGATCTTGCGTAACGAGAAGCGTATGTTACAAGAATCAGTAGATTCGTTATTTGATAACACACGTAAATCGTCTGCTGTAAAAACGGACTCTAACAGACCATTAAAGTCACTGTCAGATTCACTTAAAGGTAAGCAAGGACGATTCCGTCAAAACTTACTTGGTAAGCGTGTTGATTACTCTGCACGTTCTGTAATTGTTGTAGGACCAGAATTAAAATTATTCGAATGTGGATTGCCAAAGAATATGGCAGCGGAGCTTTACAAGCCTTTTATCATTAGAAAATTAATCGAAAGAGGAATTGTAAAAACTGTAAAATCTGCAAAGAAAATTATAGATAGAAAAGAGCCTGTAGTTTGGGATATCTTAGAGAATGTTCTTAAAGGACATCCAGTATTACTAAACCGTGCTCCTACTTTACACAGACTTGGTATTCAAGCATTTCAGCCTAAGTTGATTGAAGGTAAAGCCATTCAGCTACACCCATTAGTGTGTACTGCATTCAACGCCGATTTCGATGGAGATCAAATGGCAGTGCATTTACCATTAGGACCTGAAGCAATCTTAGAAGCTCAATTATTAATGTTGGCTTCTCATAACATATTAAATCCAGCAAACGGTTCACCAGTTACAGTACCTTCACAAGATATGGTGCTCGGTCTATATTATATGACTAAGCTTCGTAAATCTACCAAAGAGGTGCCTGTTAAAGGTGAAGGATTGACGTTTTATTCACCAGAAGAGGTGACTATTGCTTACAATGAAAAGAAAGTAGATCTCAATGCTGGAATTAAGGTTAGAACTATGGATTTTGATGAGAATGGTGAATTAAAACGCCAAATCATTGAAACTACTGTAGGTCGTGTACTGTTTAATGAAAAAGTACCAGAAACTGCTGGCTATATCAATCAGGTATTAACAAAGAAATCATTAAGAGATATTATTGGTAATATCTTGAAAGTGACTAGTGTTCCTGAAACGGCAGAATTCCTTGATGAAATAAAAACATTAGGTTACAAATTTGCATTCCAAGGTGGATTATCATTTAGTTTAGGAGATATTATTATTCCTGAAGAAAAACAAGCAATGATAGATGCAGCCAACGGACAAGTGGATGGTATTATGGCCAATTATAATATGGGTCTTATTACCAACAATGAAAGATATAACCAAGTTATTGATATCTGGACATCTACTAATGCTGAATTAACTGAGCTATCTATGAAGCGTATTCGTGAGGATCAGCAAGGATTCAACTCAGTATACATGATGCTAGATTCTGGAGCTCGTGGATCTAAAGAACAGATTCGTCAGTTAACGGGTATGCGTGGATTAATGGCTAAGCCAAAGAAATCTAATGCAGGTGGTGGAGAAATTATTGAAAATCCAATTCTTTCAAACTTTAAAGAGGGATTATCAATTTTAGAATACTTTATTTCAACTCACGGTGCACGTAAAGGACTAGCAGATACCGCTCTTAAAACAGCAGATGCTGGTTATTTAACACGTCGATTAGTCGATGTATCTCAAGACGTTATCATTTACGAAGAAGATTGTGGTACACTTAGAGGTATCGAAGTTTCTCCGTTAAAGAAAAATGAAGAGGTCGTTGAGAAATTAGCAGAACGTATAGTAGGTAGAACATCATTAAATGATGTGTTCGATCCATTAACGGAAGAATTACTCGTAGAATCTGGTGGTCATATAGATGAAGTTGTTGCACAACGTATCGAAAACTCACCTTTAGAATCTATTGAAGTACGTTCACCTTTAACTTGTGAAGCTAAAAAAGGAGTTTGTGTAAAATGTTACGGTAGAAACCTAGCAACTGGTAAAATGGTTCAGCGAGGAGAAGCCGTAGGTGTTGTAGCAGCGCAATCTATTGGAGAGCCTGGTACACAGCTTACATTACGTACATTCCACGTAGGTGGTATTGCAGGTAACATTTCTGAAGAGAATAAATTAACTGCTAAATTTGATGGTGTTGCTGAGATTGAAGATTTAAAAACAGTTAAGTCTAAGGATAATGAAGGCAAGACCGTAGATGTGGTTATTTCTCGTACATCAGAATTAAAACTTACAGATGCTAAAACAGGCATTACTTTAAGTACCAATAACATTCCTTACGGATCTTACATTTATGTAAAACCAGGAAGCAAGGTGAAAAAAGGTGATGTTATCTGTCAATGGGATCCTTATAACGGTGTAATTATTTCGGAATTTGCTGGTAAAGTGAAGTACGAAAACATTGAGCAAGGTGTAACATATCAGGTTGAAATAGATGAACAAACTGGATTCCAGGAGAAAGTGATTTCAGAATCTAGAAATAAGAAGTTGATACCGACATTGCTGATTACAGACAATAAAGGTGAAACACTTAGATCTTACAACCTTCCTGTGGGAGCACATATAATGATTGATGATGGTGATAAGATTGAAATCGGAAAAATCTTAGTTAAAATACCACGTAAATCAGCTAAGTCTGGTGATATTACAGGTGGTTTACCAAGAGTAACCGAATTGTTTGAAGCGCGTAACCCTTCTAACCCAGCTGTTGTTAGTGAAATAGACGGTGTGGTTTCATTTGGTAAAATAAAGCGAGGTAACAGAGAGATTATTGTTGAGTCTAAATTAGGCGAAATCAAGAAGTATCTTGTTAAGCTATCTAATCAAATTCTTGTTCAGGAAAATGATTATGTAAAAGCAGGAATGCCACTCTCTGATGGATCTGTAACACCTAACGATATTTTAGATATTAAAGGACCAGCTGCTGTTCAGCAATACTTAGTAAACGAAGTACAAGAAGTGTATAGACTGCAGGGTGTTAAGATTAATGATAAACACTTTGAAGTCGTTGTTCGTCAAATGATGCGTAAAGTTAGAATTATTGATTCTGGTGATACTGTATTCTTGGAGAATCAATTGGTACATAAGTCAGACTTTATTACTGAAAATGATAAGATTTTCGGAATGAAATTTGTCGAAGATGCTGGTGAATCTGAAGTTTTAAAAGCCGGACAGATTATATCTGCAAGACAACTTAGAGATGAGAATTCAATTCTAAAAAGAGAAGATAAGAAACTTGCCACTGCTAGAGACGTGAGTCCTGCAACTGCAACACCTATTCTTCAAGGAATTACGAGAGCCTCATTACAAACTAAATCGTTTATTTCTGCTGCTTCTTTCCAGGAGACTACTAAGGTATTGAACGAAGCTGCGGTTAGCGGTAAGGTAGATACATTAGAAGGCCTTAAAGAAAATGTAATTGTTGGTCACAGAATACCAGCAGGTACAGGCGTAAGAGATTACGAGAACATCATTGTAGGCTCAAAAGAAGAGTTTAATCAAATGATGAAGGCTAAAGAAGAAATGAATTTTAATTAATAAATAAAATTAGGCTTCACCGAAAGGTGAGGCCTATTTTTTTTTGTAGTGATATAAATCAAAATTATGGCTGAAAACAAAAAGGATACTAAAAAAGGACAAATCAATATTGAGTTGGATGAAAAAGTGGCAGAAGGTACTTATTCAAACCTTGCCATAATCAATCATTCGGTGTCTGAATTTGTAGTAGATTTTGTAAGTATCATGCCAGGTACACCAAAAAGTAAGGTAAAATCTCGTATTATTTTAACACCACAACACGCCAAAAGACTTCTTAAAGCATTAGGTGAAAACGTAAAACGATTTGAAAACGCTCATGGTGAAATCAAAGATTACGAGCAACCACCAATACCATTAAATTTCGGTCCTACTGGTCAGGCGTAGAATCTTCCTCCTAAAACAGATAGCCTAAATTATACAGTTGCTCGAAATGTTTTAGTGAGCAACCACCAATACCATTAAATTTCGGTCCTACTGGTCAGGCGTAGAATTTTCCTCATAATACAGATAGCATAAATTATACCGTTGCTCTATTTGTTTTATTGAGTGACTACTTTTCCAATTCAATTTAAACCATACGACTAAATTCTTAAACAGGTTTAAACTCTTATTATATACAATTCAGATATAAATTAACTATGTGAGTACAAGTTGCGTATTATAATATGTAATGAATAAATTTTTTATAAATAATTTCACTAGCTAGTATTTACAATTTATAATAGTTAAACTCATTTAGATTGTTAATAAATCAGCTAATGTGTTCTATGATAATGCATTATAAGTACCGTAATAGTAATGACTAAGTTGTTCATAACAAATATTATTTTTTTAACAATACCTTGTTATTATTTACAATCTTGTAGAAATTTAGATAGTCAATCACAACTTATCGATAGTTATCCTCTCATATTACTTACTTATTAAATAATTATACAATTCCTAGTATGAAAAACTTTGTACGTTCCCCGTTGATAAACTTTAAAACAGCTATTGTTATTTTTTTAATGTTTTGCAGTATTAATGCAACTGCACAATTAACTTTGGATTTTAGAAATGCCACAATTAGTAATGGCGGAGCAGATTTAGCGGTTGGTACACAATATCGGTTTGCAAATGTTGGCGTCGCCCCAGGTGGAGTAGATGTCGATTGCTTAGTCACTATTACTGGAGCTAATGCATGTTCATTAAATGCATTTGATGACAATACTTCTATACTAGGTACAGGTGTTTCTGATTTTAATCCAATCATACAGCTTGATGGGGCTACAATTGTAAACGGTTCTAGCGAAGGGGCTTATGTTGATTTTTTGTTTGAATTTGTATTAAATTCTGATAATTCCCAGCCCATTTTTATTGAGTTGGATACCTATACATATGATATAGATGGAAATAATGGTAATCTACGAGAATACATTGAAATAAGTAATTTTGGAAGCTATACTGTAAATAATCCCACTGAGCTAGATTATATAGGGCCACGCCGATTCGAGTCGAGAACGGATTTAGTAAATGGAGGTATTAATGCTAATGATAGGTGGTTAGCTAAGGCGAGTTATGCTAATAATTCTTTTTTTACATATCGAGCCGGTGTTATGAGAGATTCGGGTGGTAGTACTACTGCAAGACTCGTAGGTTTGGCATTTCAACCTATATCATTTTCAAATCCAAATATGGTCACTTTTGATGCAGATTTGGTAACAGTAAAAACGGTAGATAACAATACGCCATTTGAAGGTGATGCAATTAATTATAATATAACAGTTACAAATAACGGACCTAATGATTCATTTGGTGTCACGCTAACCGATGTATTACCTGCTGGAGTAACTTTAGTTAGTGCTACTCCAACAGGTGGAACAAATAACACTTACAATACAGGAGGCACAGGTGTATGGGATATAGGAGATTTATCCTTTGGATCTACTGCCAATTTAGTTTTAACAGTTTCAGTAGATTCAGGAACGGGAGGTAATACAATAATAAATTCTACTACTGCCGCAGTAGGCAATGAAAATGATCCCACAACTAATGGAGATAGTTTATCTGCACAAATTGTAGTCGTATTAGATTCAGATAATGATGGTTTGGACGATACAGTTGATTTAGACGATGACAATGATGGTATTTTAGATACTGACGAACAAGAATTTTTAGATTGCACAAGCGGTGTGTCTCCATTGTTTGGGGCTGCACAAGGACCAAATAACTATTTAGGATCTGATATAAATAACCCCGCCGTTGGAGATTCTTTTCTCTATACTGGGGTTTATACTGGAGTTGACGCTATTGTAACCGTAGTTTCTTCAACAGATACTGAAATTGTTAATCTCGATGTTACTACTACCGGTTTGGATGAAAATTTTCAACCGCAAATAAATCATGTAGATAATAATAGTTTTACTGAGTTTAGAATTGATTTTGTTGAATCGGGAACTACAACTCCAGCACCAGTCAATAATTTTGTTTTAACTATTATTGATAACGATGTACAAGAATTTGTTGTTTATGCAGATGGTTATACTAATGATCTTTACGTGGATTCACCAACCAATGAATTAGTTTATTCAGGAGGTGCAATATCTGCAGGATTTTCAAAAGGCTATGTTAGTGATGGAAATGTTATTGGAGGCATTCCTGTTAATGCTCCAGAATTCCATGTAGCCGCAGTATATTCATTTGTAAATTCTGTAAGTATAAGATTTGGAGCCAGTAATGGAAATACATCTAATCATTCTTTAGCCTTACTGCCATGTATTCCACAAGATTTTTGGGTTACAGTTCCAGACTTATATGTAGATATTGATACTGACGGAGACGGAATTCCTAACAGAATAGATACAGACAGTGATAATGACGGATGTCCAGACGCTGTAGAAGGTGCAGGATCTTTTACATTAGGTAGTTTAACAAGTAGTAATAATCTCGCTGATGAAGATGAAGGCTCTGTGGATGCAAATGGAATACCTACAATTACCGGAAGTCCACAAGGAACAACAAGTGCCGTTACAGATAATACAGATAATTCAGCATGTATTAGTTTTACCGGAACAGTAGATATAACCGACACGAGCATACCAGGAGACACACTAGATATTACAGTAGGAGATAATGATCTCAATACAGATCCAGTAGCTATAGAGACTGTAGATGTTGTTGTGGTGAATGATGTCACAGGTGAGTCAGAGACAATTACGTTGACAGAGACTGGACCAGATACAGGTGTGTTCACAGGTACAGTAGGTACCACCTTCGGTACAGTAGTCGGAACCGATAATGACGGTACCTTTAATACACAAGCAGGTGATACCGTTACAGTCACTTACGATGATACGTTAGATGCATCAGGAAACGATCCAGTTGCAGTAACTGATACAGACACAGTACTAGGCGGATTTACTGGCACAGTAGATATTACAGATACAAGCATACCGGGAGACACACTAGATATTACAGTAGGAGATAATGATCTCAATACAGATCCAGCAACAGTAGAGACTGTAGATGTTGTTGTGGTGAATGATGTCACAGGTGAGTCAGAGACAATAACGTTGACAGAGACCGGACCAGATACAGGCGTGTTCACAGGTACAGTAGGTACCACCTTCGGTACAGTAGCCGGAACAGATAATGACGGCACCTTTAATACACAAGCAGGTGATACCGTTACAGTCACTTACGATGATGCGTTAGATGCATCAGGAAACGATCCAGTTGCAGTAACTGATACAGACACAGTATTGGGAGGAGTTACTGGAACAGTAGATATCACAGATACAAGCATTCCAGGAGACACACTAGATATTACAGTAGAAGACAATGATCTCAATACAGATCCAGCAACAGTAGAGACTGTTGATGTTGTGGTTGTCAATGATATCACAGGTGAGTCAGAGACAATTACGTTGACAGAGACTGGACCAGATACAGGCGTCTTTACAGGTACAGTAGG